>JAEWMV010000251.1 GCA_023393045.1 Bacillota bacterium
ACGCCGTGCAGGCCGCCGGAGACCTTATAGCCCGTGCCGCCGAACTTGCCGCCCGCGTGGAGAACTGTGAGCGCCACCTCCAGCGCGGACTTGTGCATCTTTTCGTGCATGTCCACGGGGATGCCGCGCCCGTTGTCCGTGACGGTGACGGAATTGTCCTTATGGATGGTGATCTCGATGTGGTCGCAAAAACCGCCCATGGCCTCGTCTATGGCGTTGTCCACAAGCTCCTTGACGAGGTGGTGAAGCCCGCGCACGTCCGTGGAGCCAATGTACATGCCCGGGCGGCGCTTGACCGCCTCCAGGCCTTCCAGGACCTGTATTTGCGACGCGTCGTAATCGGTATGGTTGCTCATCATGTCACTCCCGTTCTTAAACTTGCTTATCCGGCGCGCAGCGTGCCGTTTTGGCAGCAAAACACCGGTATGTTCTCCATATCCATGCCCGCGCGGACGAGGCCGTCCAGGCCCGTGCAGGTCAAAAAGCTCTGGCAGTCCCGCATGGCTTCGAGCAGCGCGCGCTGGCGAAGGTCGTCGAGTTCGCTGAGCACATCGTCTAGGAGCAATACGGGCGGCTCCCCCCTGTCCTCCCGAAGAAGCTCCAGCTCGGAGAGCTTCATGGAGAGCGCCGCGGTCCTCTGCTGCCCCTGCGAGCCGTAGGTGCGCACGTTCGCCCCGGAAAGCGAGATGGCGATGTCGTCCCTGTGGGGGCCAAACGTCGTATACCCGCGCCGTATATCCTCGGCCACGCTGCCGTAGAGCGCGTCCGCAAAGGCGTCCTCAAGACCTCGCCCGTTGGCCTTCACGTTGGGATCATATTCGAGCGTGAGCGTTTCGCGTCCGCCGGAAATTTCCCTGTGCAGCGGCGCCGCGATGCCCGCGAGCTTTTCTATGAACGCGGCGCGCCTTTTCATGATGTCCGCGCCAAGGGAAATCAACTGCTCGTCCCACACGTAGAGCTCGCGCCGCAGCGCCTCGCCCGTCCTCTCCCTCACGGCTTCGGGGCGAAGCAGGGCATTTCTCTCCCGCAGCGCCTTGTTGTAGCGTTGCAGCGCCATGTAGTAGGCGGGGCGAAGCTGGCTCAATTCCATGTCGAGGAAATGCCGCCGCTCGGCAGGCCCTCCCTTGATGAGCGAGAGGTCCTCGGGCGAGAACATCACCACGTTCAAAACGCCCATCAAATCCCCGCTGCGCTCACACTGGAGTTTGTCGACGAAGAGCTGCTTCCTCTCCCCCTCGCGCAGCTTGATTTCGATAGAGCGCGAACCCGCGGCGGTCGCAACGTCCAGCCCCACATAGAAGCCGCTCATGCCGGAGCGGATGAGCTCCGCGTCGCGCGGCGTCCTGTGGGAGCGGCCGAAGGCGCATAAAAAAATCGCTTCGACAGCGTTCGTCTTGCCCTGCGCGTTCTCGCCGACGATGACGTTGAGGCCGCGTCCGGGCGCGAGCCGAAGCGATTCGTAATTGCGGAAATCATTCAGTTTGAGCCGCTCAATTCGCATTCTGCGCCCCTTTTCTGCAATTTATTTTACCATGAAAATGCGTCATTTACAAGCAATTGTTTATTATTATAAGAAGAAAGGCCGGAAAAACGCGCCTTTTGGGCCTGAACCCCCGCGCTTTTGAAAGCGGTTGACATTTGCCTTGCCGGATAGAATAATGTTGCTATGAAAAACATCCCGACAAGTGAAAAACTAAAAGCTCTCGCCGGCGAATTTGCCGCCGCGGGCAAGCCGCTCTACGCTGTGGGCGGCATGGTGCGAAACCCGCTGCTGAAGCTTCCTGTGAGCGACGCGGACATATGTTCCGCCATGCGCCCGGAGGAGGTCGCAGCGCTCTGCGAAAGGCTTGGCCTCTCCTGCCTTCCCAAGGGCGCGGCCTTTGGTACGCTCGATATCGTCATGGACGAGGGCGAGGCAAAGGAAAAATACGAGTACGCGTGCTTCCGAAGCGAGCGCTACGCGCGCGGCGGCGCGCACAGGCCGGAGAAGGTCGCTTACTCGGACTCCCTCGAGGAGGATGCCTTCCGCCGGGACTTCACCGTCAACGCCATCTATTACGACATCGCGGAGGACCGGCTTATCGACCCCACGGGCGGGCTGGCCGACCTGGAGCGCAAGATCATCCGCGCCACCTCCCCGGACCCCGGCGTCATCATGGGGGACGACGCGCTAAGGATCCTTCGCATGGCGCGCTTCGCGGCACAACTGGGTTTCACGATAGACGAAAAAACGCTCGCAGCCGCGCGCGAGCACGCGGAGGGGCTGCGCGATATTTCGCCAGAACGCATCTATGAGGAATTGACAAAACTGCTTTTAGCAGACGCGCGCTACGGCGCGGGGCGGGAAAGCCTGTTTTACGGTTTGGAGGCGCTGCACCTTTGCGGCGCGTACGAGGTGATACTGCCCGAGCTTGCCGCCTGCGCGGGCGTGGAGCAGAAGAAGCAGTACCACGCCTACGACGTTTTGCACCACATCCTGCACGCGACCGCCTTCGCCCCGCCCGACCTCGCGGTGCGCTTTGCGATGCTTCTGCACGATTTGGGCAAGCCCGTGGCGGTCGAGGATCACGGCAAAATGCACGGGCACGAGCTCATCGGCGAGCATATGGCGGAGGACATCCTTCGCCGCCTGAAGGCGCCAAACGCGTTGCGCGAGGAGGTCAAGACCCTCGTGCGCTGGCATATGTACGACCTCAAGGGCGACGCGCGCGATAGCAAGGTAAAAAAGCGCTTTGTGGAGTTGGGCCGGGACATCGCAAAAAAGCTCATCGACGTGCGCGTGGCGGACGTGCTCGGCAGCGGCCTTTTGGAGGGCCGCGTGGCCACCGCGGAGAAGTGGCGCAATATACTCGATACCATGGAGCGCGAGGGCGCGCCCTTCACCGAGGCGGAGCTTGCCTGCACGGGCACGGACATCGCCGAATGGCTCAATATAAAACCCGGCGCGCGCATCGGCGAAATCAAGCGCGCGCTGCTGCTCCATTGCGCGTGCAAACCCTCCGACAATACGCGGGAAAAGCTAAAAGAGCTTGCGCGCAACATGCAACGGGGAGGCACAGCATGACGGACACCATATTCGCGCCCGCCACGCCCATCGGCGGGGCCATCGCGATCCTCCGTATATCGGGGCCGGGCGCGCTGGATGCGCTCAAAGCCGTTTTTTCGGCAAAATCCGGCGAAATTATTCCCCGGGCAATAAAATTCGGCCGCCTCACGGAGAACGGCGAGGCGTTCGACGAGGCTATGGCATGCTTCTTTCAAGCGCCCGCGAGCTACACGGGCGAGGACATGGCGGAGCTCTACATACACGGCTCGCAGGCCGTCGCCCGGCGCGCGCTTAAGCTCCTTTCCTTGCTGGGGCTCCGCCCCGCCGAGCCGGGGGAATTCACCAAGCGCGCGTTTTTAAACGGCAAGCTTTCGCTCTCCCAAGCGGAGGCGGTGATGGACATGATCAACGCCACGACCGAGCGCGGCGCGAAAAGCGCGCTCGAGCAGCTTGAGGGCAGCGTGGGCCGCGCCGTGGGGCAGGCTGAGGAAGACCTCCTCGACCTCATCGCGGGCGTGGACGCCGCGCTCGATTATCCTGAGGAATTGGAAGAGGATACCATCTCTTGCGCGCCCGCGCAAATAGAGGAGATCATTAACAGGCTGGATACGCTCATCGCCTCCGGCGAAAAGGGAAAATTCCTGCGCGAAGGGGCGAAGATCGCCATACTGGGCCGACCCAACGCGGGCAAGTCCTCGCTCTTTAACGCGCTTTTGGGGTATGAGCGCGCCATCGTCACCCCCGTGCCCGGCACCACGCGGGATACGCTGGAGGAAACGTTTTCCATAGAGGGCGTGCCCGTGCGCCTCATCGACACCGCAGGGCTGCGCGAGGCGGAGGACGAGGCGGAGCGCATCGGCGTCGCGCGCGCGAAGGGCGAAGGGCAGCGCGCGGACGCGCTTGTGCTCGCCTTCGACGCAGCGGCGGAGTTGACGGAGGAAGACCTTGCGCTCATCAAGGAAACGGAAAACCGACCGCGCGTGGCGGCGCTGTGCAAAGGCGATCTGCCCGCCGTAACGGAGGCGGCGGATCTGCAAAAGCGCGGGATAGAAACAATCATCGTCAGTTCCGTCACGGGCGAAGGGCTCGAGGCTCTCCTTCGCGCGCTCGCCGCCCACCTCGCGCCCGAAGGGGAAAGCGCGCTTGTGACCAACGCGCGCCATATCGACGCGCTGCTGCGCGCGAAAAACGCGCTCGCCTCGGTGGATTTTTCCGTGGGTGCGGACTGTGCGGCGGTGCTGCTGCACGAGGCTTTATCCGCGCTTGGCGAAATCACGGGGCGCGACGTCGCCTCCGACGTGATACAAAGGATATTCGAGCGGTTCTGCGTGGGGAAATAGGCAATTGACAATTCCATTGTCAATTGCAAGTAATAGCTAACAGTGAATAGTGAATAGCTGTTTGATTAAGCAATGGCTTCCGCCATAAAAACGGGAGCCTCTGCTGTTTTGCCGCTTATTCCCACCGGGGACGGCTTCGGCTTGTTCGGCGGTATTGCCTATGAAGCACATCTGCGTTTTTTCGAACAAACAGAACTGTCCCCGAAGATGCTTAAAACCGGTCCCGGTAACTCCCGCCGCAGCGGGCGTTACCCAGCTATTCACTGTTCACTATTAGTTGCAAAAATCCCCGCCGAAGCGGGGATTTTTGACTGCCGATTGTCAATTAGTTGGTTGCCTTAAGCAGCATGTACATCCTCTGGTAGCTGTCGCCCGACTTGTCGGCGCAGGTGACGAGCACCATGATCTTGTCGTTCCCGGAGAGGGAGCCGAGCTTCATGCCGCTGTAGGTGGAGGTGCAATAGCTCATCATGGTATCCACCCAATCCTGCTTGGCGGAGCCGGTGCGGTTGGACTGCATGGCGGCGAAGAGCTCCATGCTCTTGCGCGTGGAGGAGGAGGACATCGTCGAGCTTGAAAGCTCAAAGAAGCCCACGAGCTCCCACTTGGTGGAGCCGTTGTAGCTGATGTTGAACACGCTGGTTTTGGCGTTCGCGCAGCTCGCGCCGCAGTATTCGCACTTGCTCTTGCCAAGCCAAGCGTTTTGCACATGGTGCAGCTCGTGCAGGCCGAGGTTGGTCTTCTGCTTGAGGGCGACCTTTCTCATATTGTGGCCGTAGATGACCGCGATGGGGTTCGTCAGATAGCTCAGCGCATAGATGTAGTTGGTGGAGGAGGAATACGCGTTGTAATAGAAATTCCCCTTGCTGTCTATGGCGTTGGAGTAGATGACGTTGTTGATGTTGGTGCCATCCACCTGTATGGTGCCCCACCTGTCGGAGGAGGTGCCGGTGTATTTGGCATAGGTGAGCTTGTTCGCGTCGGTGGTGCCGCCCGTGTTGCCGGAGGAGATCTTCACATAGGAGGCGTAAATCCAGCCGACGTAGCCCTTGTACTCGACCTTCCAGTATTTGCTGCCGGAGGGACGCTCGAGTATGGTCACCTGCTTATTGGAGGAGATGCTGCTGCAGCCGGACACCTTCGCGCTCGAGGTGCTCGAGCCGGTGCGGAAGTTGCAGGTCCTGGTGGTAACGCCGATGACGGCCGTGCTGCCTGTGTTGTTGGAGTCGCCGGTCGAAAGGCCGGTGCCCGAGCCAGAACCGGAGCCCGTCGAGGACGAGCCGTCGTCCGTACCGCCGCTGACGGTGAGCCTGCCGTTTGCCACGCGCGCGTCGAGCGCGCTCGCGAATGCGGTGGCCGGAATGAGCGTGAGCATAAAGCACGCGGCCAGCGCGAGTGCAAGAAGTTTCGTGGTTCTCTTCATGAGTGATTTCCTTTCCTTTCCATACGTTGCGCTTTTGGATTGATTTTTTTCGATCAGCCTTGCTTGGAATCGTCCCGGCCGTCCGCGCCGCCGTCGCCTTCCCCGGCGCCCTCCCTGCGCGCGAACTCCCCGCTTTTTTCCTCTTCCTCATCGAAAACGAACGCCGCGCGCAGCGGATCGCCCCCGCTTACCCTCATGCGCGCCTCGTCCTGCTTCTGCCTCGCCGCCTCAAGCGCCTTGCGATCCGTGAGCAGGATGTTCACCACGATGAGCGCGATGAGCGACACGAGGCCCACGGCCCAGAGCACGGTGTTGAGGGTTGCGTACTGCGCCTGCGTGAGGGGAAGCGCCGCGCCGTATTCGGAGATGGAGAGGAATTCCAGGGCGCTGTTCAGGAGTATCACCAGCGCCGCGAACGCGCAGATGAGGCGCATCACCAGGCGATAGACCTCGGGCGGGCACTTGGGGAACTGGTTGTCGATGAGCTTGCCGCGGCCCCGTATGGCGCTGATGGCCATATAAACTGCGATGAAGGCCTTGAAGAGCACCATCACCATGTTGGTGGAGCCTGCCGCGGCCTCCTCCCCCGTCGCCGCCGCGCCGTCCATGAGTAGCCTTGCGAATGCCAGGTGTTCCATATTGCTTCTCCGTTTCCAAGTATTGATTATGATACCATTCCGGCGGGCGATTTAAACCTGTCCCGCCGCAAAGTTCAAACAATGTTAACCGATGCGGTTATAGTTTTTTGAGTTTGGCGCCGTCCTTGCCGTCTTCCACGGCAAAGCCGAGGGCCGTGATCGCCGCGCGCAGCTCGTCCGCGCGCTTCCAGTCCTTGGCGGCGCGGGCGGCTTTCCTTTGCTCCAGAAGCTCCAGCGCCTCGCGGGGGAACTCCTCCTGCTTATCGTGCTGCAGTATGCCCATCACGGAGCAGATGTCGCGCATGAGCGCATCCGCGGCCCTGAGCGCCTGCTCTCCGCGCGCAACGCTCACAAAGGTGTTGAGCGCGCGCGTGTAGTCAAAAAGCACGCCCAGCGCGTCCGCGGTGTTGAGGTCGTCCTCCATGGCTTCCTCCCAGCGCGTGCGGTATTCCGCGGCGGAGGCGATGAAGGCCGCGTCCTCTGCGGTAGCTTCGGGCGCGGGTTTTGCCAGGGCTTCGTCGAGCCGTTCCCTCGCCGTGCGGATGCGCGAGAGCGCGGCGTCGGACTGCTCCATAAGCTCGCGGGAGAAGTTGACGGGGTTCCTGTAGTGCGCGCCCAGGAGGAAAAGGCGCGCGGCCTCAAGGTCGAATTCCTTGGCGATGTCGCGCACGAGCATGAAGTTGCCGAGGGATTTCGACATCTTCTCGTTGTTGATGTTGATGTAGCCGTTGTGCATCCAGTAGCGCGCGAAGGGCTTGCCCGTGGCGGCCTCGCTCTGGGCGATTTCATTTTCATGGTGCGGAAAAACGAGGTCCTGCCCGCCCGCGTGGATGTCGAAGGTCTCGCCCAGTATGTTCATGCTCATGGCGGAGCACTCGATGTGCCAGCCGGGGCGGCCTTTCCCCCAGGGGGTGTCCCAGCTCGGCTCGCCGGGCTTGGCGCCCTTCCAGAGGGCGAAGTCGAGCGGGTCGCGCTTGTGCTCGGTGGGGTCGATGCGCGCGCCGCTCTCAAGGTCTTCGATGGACTGGCCGGAAAGCTTGCCGTAGCCGGGATAGCTGCGCACGGAGAAGTAAACATCCCCGTTGTCGGCGGCGTAGGCGTGGCCGCGGTCGATGAGGGTCTGCACGAGCGCGACGATTTCATCGATGTGCTCCGTGGCGCGGGGGTTGACCGTCGCCCGCTCCACGCCCAGCGCGTCCGCGTCGGCATAGTATTCCTTGATATAATGCTCCGCCACCTCGGGCACGGTGGTGTTTTCCTCATTTGCGCGGCGGATCAATTTATCGTCGATGTCGGTGAAGTTCTGCGCGAACACCACCTTGTAGCCCTTATACTCGAGGTAGCGGCGCAGCGTGTCGAAGAGCACGAAGGTGCGCGCGTTGCCGATGTGGAAGAAGTTATACACCGTCGGCCCGCATACGTACATTTTGATTACGCCCGGCGTGAGGGGGACAAGCTCCTCCTTTTTGCGCGTCATGGTATTGTATATCTGCATGGTTTTGACCTTTCTTTTTTGTTATTGCCCGCGTGAGGCCTTGTATTTGTTCGCCGCGGCGACGGCGGCGGTCATGGTCAGCTTTTCGTGCGCGTCCACCTGCAAATCGACGCAGAGGTTCCTGACCTCCTGCCGGTCGTAAGGGACGTCCTGCACTTCGAGCAGCTCGCACACGATGTCGATGAAGTCCGCGATGCGCGGGTATTTCATCTCGATCGTCAGCGGGAAGGTTCCCGGCGAGCCCGGCTCCCTCGAGGTTGCGGCGAGCAGCACGTTCTGCGGCAGCCCGCCGCGGCTACAGGCGCAAAGCAGCACCCTCGCCGCGTAATCGTCCGCGTCCACGCCGTCTAAAAGCAGCATGAAGCGAAGCGGCTGGCGGCGAAGTTTTTCTATCACGGCAAGCGCGTCCGTATTTTTGGGATCGTCCACCACCGCCACGCGCAGCTCCGGCAAATCCTCCGCAAGGTTCAAGGCGAGCGCGGTTTTGCCGCAGCCCTCCGGGCCGCTGATGAGCGCGTGCGCCGCGCTCTCTCCGCGCATGAAGGCGATGACGCTTTCCGTGAGCTTGAGCCGCTCCGCGTCATAATAGGAAACGGGGCATACCCAGGGCGCGCTTTCGCAGGGAAGGAGCGCATCGCCCTTGGCGAAGAACACGCGCGTTTTCAAAAAGTCGCCGCAGCCGTAGGCGGCGAAAAGATTCCATATGTCCTCGCACGCGCCGCGCCAATCCGGGGATTTCATAAGGCGCAAATACACTTCCTCCAGCACCTCGTCCGCCGCCCATTCGCCGCGCAGCGTCTGCTCCCCGTAATGCCAGGGCAGCCATTCGTGCTCGGGCGGCAGGGGCAGGAGCGTTCCCTGCCCGTTGCCCGAAGGCGCGGGCGCTTTCGCGTCCGCGGGGGGCGTCGCGCGCGGGGGAGAACCGCTCCAGAGCGCGGTGGACATGAGCGAGATATCGTCCCTCGCATAGCGGGGGCGCAGCTGCATCTCGCGGTGTTTTTCGGCGGCCATGCGGATGAGATCGCCGCTCGAGAGCGAAGCAAGCTCCCCGAGGGCCGCGAGGTCGGACCTCATTGCGATCTGCTCCGGCTCGTCAAGCCTGCCCGCGGCGGCCATTCTCGCAAAGGGATGCTCCCGCTCGATGACGAGCGAGAGGAGGTAATCCATAAAAAGATCCCCGCTCACGCGGCGCGCGCCGCAGCCCAGCAGCGCGCGGGCGAGGTCGTGGTAGACCCTGTAAGCGGCGTGGGTGTCGCCCGCGTACACGCAGAATGCGAATTCGCGCAGGATATCCAAAGGGCTCCCGGCCTCGTCGCCGAGCACCGCGAGCCGCGAAGTGAGCGTGGCAAGCCTCTGGGCGCCCTCCGCGGCGCCGCAATCCCTGAAATCGCGCATTCGTGCCCTCCCTGAATCAGCGCAGTTTCCCAAGCATATTCCAACACGATAATAATAGCATAAAAGAGGCGCAAGTGATATAATAATTTCCGCTTCAGGCAGAATGCGGGCGCATGGCGGGGATTGTCAAAGGGCTGACCCCTTGACTTTAAATCCGGCTTTGACGACATGCGCGTCAAAACGGATGAAAGCCGAAGGCTTTCGTTCTTCTCGCGCTTTGCCGGCCGAAATGCGCAGCATTTCAGGCAAAGCACGCAAACTCACGGGGCCGGCGCAGCCGGCGCTGTGACTCCCGAAAGGATATAAATGAGGAAAACGGTTTTGTTCACGGGCGGCGGCAGCGCGGGTCACGTCACGCCCAACATCGCGCTCTTCGAGCAGCTTTTGGCAGAGGGGTGCGACCTGCATTATATCGGCACCCGGGACGGCATGGAGCGCGGCCTCATCGAAGGGTGCAAAAATATACACTACCACGCCATTTCGGCGGGGAAGCTGCGCCGCTGCTTTTCGTGGAAGAACTTCACGGACCCTTTCCGCGTGATCGCGGGCGCGGCGCAGGCGCGGGCGCTTTTAAAGAAGATCGGGCCGGACGTGGTGTTCAGCAAGGGCGGCTATGTCAGCGTGCCCGTGGTGGCGGCGGCAAAGGCGCTCAACATCCCCGTCGTCACGCACGAGTCGGACTATACCCCCGGGC
>JAEWMV010000252.1 GCA_023393045.1 Bacillota bacterium
ATCAAAGGAACGTATTATCTAAGCAGATCGGCGGCTTCATGGCCAAGGGGCAGAAGGACGAGGCCGAGGCGGCCAAGGCGCAGGTCAAGTCCATGGCGGACGAGATGGCCGCGCTTGCCGAGCGCGAGGTGATACTCGAGGAGGAGATCCGCAAGAGGATGCTCGTCATCCCCAACATCATCGACCTTTCCGTGCCCATTGGCCATAACGATTCCGAAAACGTAGAGATCGAGCGTTTTGGCGAGGCGAAAACGCCCGACTTTGAAATCCCCTACCACGCCGAGATCATGGAGCGATTGAACGGCCTCGACCTCGACAACGCGCGCAAGACCTCCGGCAACGGCTTCTATTTCCTCACGGGGGATGTCGCCAGGCTGCACAGCGCCCTCATTTCCTACGCGCGGGATTTCATGATAGAGCGCGGCTTTACCTACTGCGTGCCGCCCTTTATGATACGCGCCAATGTGGTGACGGGCGTGATGAGCTTTGCGGAAATGGAAAACATGATGTATAAGATAGAGGGCGAGGACCTCTACCTCATCGGCACGAGCGAACATTCCATGATCGGCCGCTTTATAGACGCTTTCCTCGAAGAGGAGAAGCTGCCCTACACCCTCACGAGCTATTCGCCGTGCTTCCGCAAAGAAGTGGGCGCGCACGGCATAGAGGAGCGCGGCGTGTACCGCGTGCACCAGTTTGAAAAGCAGGAGATGGTGGTCGTGTGCCATCCGGAAGAGAGCATGGCTTGGTACGACAAGCTCTGGCGCTACACCGTGGAATTCTTCCGCTCGCTCGACATCCCCGTGCGCACGCTCGAGTGCTGCTCGGGCGACCTTGCGGACCTCAAGGTCAAAAGCGTGGACGTGGAAGCGTGGAGTCCCCGCCAGGGCAAGTACTTCGAGGTGGGCAGCTGCTCCAACCTCGGGGACGCGCAGGCGCGCCGCCTTGGTATACGCGTCAAGAACAAGGAAAAGGGCAATTACTTCGCCCACACGCTCAACAACACCGTCGTGGCCCCGCCGCGCACGCTCATCGCCTTCCTTGAAAACAACCTCCAGGCGGACGGAAGGATCGCGATCCCCGCGCCGCTTCGCATGTACATGGGCGGGAAGGAATTCATCGGCTGATTTTGCCCGCTACCCGATTCTACCGCAATATTGCTGGGTTTTTACCCGTTGCGCAACCCAATGCGACCTGTAGTTGCGAAGAAAAAACCGAATGAAAAGCAGAGTTGGTAGAGTTGCCCCCTCGGTTGCGTGTATGCTCAAACCATCAAGCAAAGCGATTGGGAGGTATCAAAATGAACATCGAAATCGCAAACAGGCTCGTGCAGCTTAGGAAGCAGCACAACCTTTCGCAGGAGGAGCTTGCGGCGAAGCTGGGCATATCCCGGCAGGCCGTGAGCAAATGGGAGCGCGCGGAGGCCTCGCCCGACACGGACAATCTCATCCTGTTATCGCGCGTGTACGGCGTGAGCGTCGACGAATTGCTGCGCACGGAGGACCCCATCCCCGAGCCGGAACCCGAAAAGGGCGTGAAGGTCACGGTCAACGGCAAACCCATCAAGTTCAATACGAAGGACGGCTTCTATTTCACCTATGGGGATGACGAGGAGGAATTTGAAGCGGAAAAGGACGACCCGGACAACTGCACCTACGAGGACAGCGGCCACGGCGTGCACATCCATGTGAACGCGGATATCGACGAGGAGGAAAAGTCCTTCTGGAAAATCTTCCCCTACCCCGTGTTCATCACGCTCGTATACATACTCATCGGCGTGCTGTGGAACCTGTGGCATCCGGGCTGGATCCTCTACATTACCATCCCCATCTATTACTCCGTGGCCAACTGGGTGAAGGGCAAACGGAAGCACAACTTCTGGAAGGCCTTCCCCTACCCCGTGTTCCTCGTGTGCGTATATTTTCTCATCGGTTCGCTCTGGCAGCTGTGGCATCCCGGCTGGGCGATGTTCCTCACCATCCCCATCTATTACCCCATCGCAAGCTGGGCCGACAAGCGCTACCGCAGGCGCAAGGCGCGCGAGAACATCATCGACGTCACGCCCGACAAGGACGATTGATTCAACCTGTTTTTTAAAGCATTTGGGCCGCCGGACGCCGTCGGCCCATTCCATTGGGAATTAAATAAGGAGGAAACACGCATGCAGGAAACCATACAAAGCTTCAAGGCGCTGCTTGCCAAAATGCACGCCTACGACCACGCCATGAGCGCGCTCTATTACGACAACCAAACCGTCATGCCCAAAAAGGGCGTGGCGGACTTTGCCAAAACCACGGGCATGCTCAGCGAGGAGAGCTACAAGCTTTCCACCGGGGACGAGATGCGCACCCTTCTCTCTTCACTCAAGGAGAACGCGGAGGCACTCGATGAAATCACCCGCCGCGAGGTGGAGGAATTGAGCGAATCCTTCGAAAAGCTCGAGAAAATCCCCATGGAGGAGTATGTGCAGTACTCCATGGACGTGGGCGCGGCCTCGCAGGCCTGGCGCGAGGCAAAGAACAACAACGATTTTGCCGCCTTTGTGCCGCACCTTGAAAAGCTGCTTGTCTTCAACCGCAAGCTGCCGGGCTATATCCGCCCTGATCTGCCCAAGTACGACGCGCTGCTCGACGAATACGAAAAAGGCCTCACGATGGAATCCCTCGACGCGTACTTTGCAAACGTCAGGAGCGCGCTCGTGCCGCTTATCAAGGAAATCGGAGAGCGCGGCAAACAGCCGGACATTTCGCCCCTGAACACTTCTTTTCCGATTCCCCAGCAAAGGCTCCTGAGCGACAGGCTCGTGTCCATCCTCACCATCGACCGCGACCGCTGCGCGCTCGGCGAGGTGGAGCATCCCTTCACGGGCGGCGTGAGCAAAAACGACGTGCGCCTCACCACGCATTATCATGAAAACGACGTGCTCTCGAGCTTCTTTAGCGTGGTGCACGAGGGCGGCCATTCGATCTATGAGCTCAACACGGCGGACGAACTCGTCGGCTCCCCCATGGGCACGGGCGCGAGCATGGGCATCCATGAGAGCCAGAGCCGCCTTTTTGAGAACATGATCGGCCGCAGCCGCGAGTTCATCGAGCTTATGTATCCCGCCTTCGTCGAGCTCTTCCCGGAGCAGATGAAGCGCGTGTCGCCTGAGCTCCTCTACCGCGCGGCCAACTACTCGACCCCCTCCCTCATCCGCACGGAGGCGGACGAGCTGACCTACTCCCTGCACATCATGGTGCGCTACGAGCTTGAAAAGAAGCTCATCGGCGGCACGCTTGAGGTAAAGGACCTGCCCGAGGCGTGGAACGCCATGTACAAGGAATACCTCGGCCTCGACGTGCCGGACGACACGCGCGGCGTGCTGCAGGATTCCCATTGGTCGGGCGGGGCGTTCGGCTACTTCCCCTCCTATTCCATCGGCAGCGCGTACGCGGCGCAGATTTACGACGTGATGGCAAAGGCGATCGACATTCCCGGCGCGGTAAAGTCCGGCGACCTTTCGCCCATCGTCGCGTGGCTGACGGAAAAAATCTATCGCTTCGGCAGGCTCAAAAAGCCCAACGAGCTGATTTTGAACGCCTGCGGCGCGCCGTTTGACCCATCCTACTACACGCGCTACCTCACCAAGAAGTACCGCGCGCTCTACGACCTGTAAGGGAGAAGCGCCGTGCCGATGTTCATCCGAGGGGCGTCGCTCAAGGGCGCGACGGCCGTGGACAACCGATTCATCACCGATTACCTGCCGCAGGCGGACGGCGCGGCCGTGAAGGTGTACCTTTACGGGCTCATGCGCTGTTACGAGAGCGCGGCGGGCGACGCGGACTGCCCCTTTGACGGGGAAACGTTGGCGCGCGCCTACGCGTACTGGCAGAGCGTGGGAATCGTGCGCATCGTCACGGCCGACCCTCTGACGGTCGAGTACCTCAGTGTCGGCGAGCGCGTATCCGACGCGCCGAGGAAATACGCCTCGCTCGTGGCCGCGCTCGCAAAGGCCGCGGGTACGCGCGTGTTCACGGGGCATGAGCTCGCGGAGATTTACGATTGGATTGAAACCTTCCGCTTCGACGAGGAAACGGCGGTGCTGTGCGTGGCGGACGTGCTCGCCCGCCACGGCGCGCGCGCCAAGCTCTATCAGATGAACGCGGAGGCGAAGCTCTGGGCGGACAACGGCGTGTTCACCGAAGCGGACGCGCGCGCTTTCATCGAAAAGCGGGACGCGCGCAACTCGGGCGCGCAGGCGATACTGCGCCGCTGGAAGAAGCACCGCGCCGCCACGGAGGACGAGCTTGCGCTCTACACCAAATGGACGGACGACTGGGGTTTTGACGAGGGCGTGATACTCGACGCGTGCGCGGAACTCACCGCCGCGAGCCAGCCGAGCTTCAAGTACCTCGACACGGTGCTCGACACCTACCGCATCAACGGCGCCCTGACGCCCGAGGCCGCGGCCAAAGCGCGCCGCGAGCGCGACGCCACCGCCGAGCTTGCGCGCCTGATGCTCGAGCGCGCGGGAGTTGCCCGTGCGCCCTCCACCGCGCAAAGGGACGATGTTTCCACTTGGCGAAACGCCTGGCACATGGATCCGGAACTGCTGCTGCTCGCCGCCGATTCCTCGCGCGAGCTCGCGCAGCCCTATTCCAATATCAAAAAGCTCATAACGGGTTGGCACGAAGAGAACATCTCCTCCCTCGCCGCCGCCAAGGCCGACCTTGAAAAGAAGGGCCGCACGGCAAATCGCAGCGAAGCGGCGCGCCGTTCCCGCGCGTACGGGCACAGCCAGAGGAAATACAGCGACGAGGAATTGAAGAAGATCGGCGTGGATTTGCTGGATGAGTGACGGAGATAGCATAACAACGGCGAATGGGTCGATATACATTGGTACGGTTTACTGAGCACCGACCTGTAAACGCCCGACATAACAGCTGAAAACGCTCCCCGAAATGAAGACGGGGAGCGTTTTTGCCAGGCATTGCCGATATGAAATGGCGTTTAGAAATGCAAACCGGCTTAGCCGATGAACATTTGCGTCCAGTAATTGCCGTCCTTCACATAACCCACGCCGATCTGCGTAAAGGAGGCGTTGAGTATGTTGGCGCGGTGCCCTTCCGAATTCATCCACGCGTCCACGACGGCCTCGGGGCTCGTATAGCCCATGGCGATGTTCTCACCCGCCGTGCGATACGAGATGCCAAAGGTCTTCATCATGTCGAACGGAGAGCCGTACGTGGGGCTCTGGTGCGAGAAGTAGCCCTTGTCGTGCATGTCCTGCGATTTCGCGCGCGCGACGTCGGAAAGGTCGGAATTGAGCGTGAGCGTGCCCAGTCCGTATTCCGCGCGGATCTCGTTGCAAAGCTCCACGACCTCCTCCTCAAAGGAGAGATTGGGCTTGGCCGTAGCCGTGGGTTTGGGCGTGGCCGTGGGCTTGGGCGTAACCGTCGCGGTGGGCTTCGGGGTCGCCGTGACCTTGGGGGTTGCCGTGGGCTTTGCGGTGGCGGTCGGCTTCGGCGTGGCAGTAGCCGTCGGTTTCGGCGTTGCCGTAGCCTTCGGGGTTTCGGTCGGCTTGATTGTGGTCGCGGGTTTTGGGCTGGCCGTTGCCTTAGGC
>JAEWMV010000065.1 GCA_023393045.1 Bacillota bacterium
CAAGAGCACCTATCTTCGGCAGGTGGCGCTCACGGTGCTCATGGCGCACATCGGTTCCTTCGTGCCCGCGAAAAAGGCGAGCATCTCTGTGGTAGACAGGATATTCACGCGCATCGGCGCGTCGGACAACCTCGCCTCCGGGCAGAGCACCTTCATGGTGGAGATGAGCGAGGTCGCCCTCATACTCAACAGCGCCACGCCGCGGAGCCTTTTGATACTCGACGAGATCGGCCGCGGCACGAGCACGTTTGACGGGCTGAGCATCGCGTGGGCGGTGCTCGAATACATCGCCGACCCTGCGCGCTGCGGCGCGAAGGCGCTCTTTGCGACGCATTACCACGAACTGACCGAACTCGAGGGGCGCCTGCCCGGCATAAAGAACTACCGCATCTCCGTCAAAGAGGTGGGAGAGGACATCATCTTCCTTAGAAGGATCGTGCGCGGCAGCGCGGATAAGAGCTTCGGCGTGCAGGTGGCGCGCCTCGCGGGGCTCCCCGGTGACGTGATTGCGCGCGCCAAGGAGCTTTTGGTGCAGCTTGAGGCGGCCGACATCAACCGGGAAATCATGAACACCTGCGTCAGAGAGCAGGGGGACGAGCAGCAGTTGACGCTCTTCGGCTCACCGAAGGCGGACGATATCGTGGAAACGCTGCAGAATCTGGACGTGAACGCCCTCACGCCCATGGAGGCCATGAACACGCTCTACGACCTGCATATGCGGGCGAAGTTGAAGGTATAAAATGGGAAAAATACGCGTACTGGACAAATACACATCGGATCGCATCGCCGCGGGCGAGGTCGTGGAACGGCCTGCGTCCGTCGTCAAGGAGCTTGTGGAAAACGCGCTTGACGCCGGGGCGAAAACCGTTTCCATCGAAACCGAGGGCGGCGGGCTCGGCCTTATCCGCGTGACGGACGACGGCTGCGGCATCCCGCACGAGGAGGCGCAGACCGCCTTCCTTCGCCATGCCACGAGCAAAATAGAAAATTCCGAGGATTTGGCTCACATCGAAACGCTGGGCTTTCGCGGCGAGGCGCTCTCCTCCATCGCGGCGGTGTCGCGCACGCTCATGCGCACCAAAACAAAGGACGCGCAAAGCGGCACCCTCGTGCGGCTCGAGGGCGGGGACGTGCTCGAATGCGCGGAGCACGGCGCGCCGGACGGAACGAGCGTGGAGGTCGCGGATCTTTTCTACAATGTACCCGCGCGGCTCAAGTTCATAAAAAGCGCGCGCGCGGAGGCAGCGTATATCAGCGATTATGTTTCCCGCATGATCATGGCGCGGCCGGATGTTTTCTTCAGGCTCACGCAGGGTGGAAAAACGGTTTACCACAGCGCGGGCGACGGGGAACTGAAAAACGCCGTCTATTGCGTGTATGGCGCGCAGGTTATGCCGCATCTGAGGCAGGTTGAGTATGACGACGGGTATGTCGCCCTCGCGGGCTTTGTCGGCACGGATAGTATCAGCCGCGCAAACCGCACGGCGCAATCCTTCTTCATCAACGCAAGGTATATCAAGTCGCAGAAGCTTTCCTTTGCGCTGCAGCGCGCGTATGACACGAGGCTGATGGTGGGCAAGTTCCCGTTTTGCGCCGTGTTGATTTCCATCAACAGCGCGGAAATCGACGTCAACGTGCACCCCAACAAGCTGGACGTGCGCTTCCGTGAGGAGGAGCGCGTCGTGCGCGCGCTGCTTGCCGCCGCGCGAAACGCGCTCAACGAAACGCCGGACAGCCCGGCTTTCCGCGAGGCGCCGCGCGAAGAAGAAGCGGCGAGGGAACGACCGTTTTTCAGCCGGGCGGATGAAGTTTTGCGTCTCGAAGCGCTGCCCGCCGACGCTTTTGCAGCGAAGCCCGTGGAAGCGGTCGTGCTCCGTGACAGCGCTTCGCAGCCTGCTTATGCGCCGCGCCAATATGCGCCGGAACCCGTTTTTCCGCAGACGGACGCGCCCAGAGCGGAAGAACCGCACCGTGAGGAGCAGCTTTCCCTCGGCGCGGAGGAGATCAACGTGATCGGCCAGGTGTTCGACTGCTACTGGATCGCGCAAAAGGGCGGACAGGTGTTCTTTATCGACCAGCACGCCGCGCATGAGAGAAGGCTCTACGAACAGATCATCAGGCACGGCGTAAACGTTGATTCGCAGCTTTTGCTCGTGCCGGAAATTATAAAGCTCGCGCCGTATGAGTACGAAACACTTATTTCAAATCTTGACGCGTTTCGGGAGCTCGGCTTTGATATCGAGGAATTCGGCCCGCTCACCCTGAGCGTGCGCGCGGTACCCTCCATACTCGGCGCGCCGCAGACCTCCGCCTTCCTCATCGAGGCGATCGAGCAGTTGGATAAAAAATACAGGCTCAGCACCGTGGAATTGAAGCGCGAAAAGCTGATACGCACCGCCTGCCGCCGCGCCATCAAGGCGGGGGAGAGGCCCGATAAGGCCGAGATCGCGCACCTGCTCGCCTGCTTTGAGCGCGAGGGAATCCCCATGACCTGCCCGCACGGAAGGCCCGTGATGATCGCCATGACGAAGCTTGATTTTGAAAAGCTCTTCAAGCGGGTGGTGTGATGGAGAAGGATCGAGAAAAAGAGAAGCTTTACTTCCTCACCGGCCCCACCGCCTGCGGAAAAACGACGCTGTCCATCGCGCTTGCCCAGAGCATGAACGCGGAGATCATCTCCGCCGACTCAATACAAATTTATCGCGGCATGGACATCGGCTCCGCCAAGCCAAGTGAAGCCGAAAGGCAGGGCGTCGCGCATCATATGCTCGATATCGTGCCCCCCGATGAAAAGGATTACAGCGTGGCGCGCTACAGGCAGGATGCGCTTTCCTGCGCGCGGGATATCGCCGCACGCGGCAAAAAGCCGCTTGTGGTCGGCGGCACGGGCTTATATGTCAATTCGCTCATTTACCCGCTCGACTTTCCTTCCGCGCCGCCCGACGGGGCGCTCCGCGCCTATTGGAACGAGCGGGAGGCGGGGGAGAAGGGCAGCGCGCATAAGCGGCTTAAGGAAATCGACCCGCAAACCGCCAAACGCCTGTATCCCAACGACGTCAAGCGCGTGATACGCGCTATAGAGGTCATAGAGGGGACGGGGGAGACGCTCTCCTCGCGCGGCGCGGATTTCACAAAGAGGGATGATGAAAACCTGCCGTTTCGGCCCGTACTTGCAGGGCTCACCCTGCCGCGGGAGACGCTCTATGGCCGCATTGAGGCGCGCGTGGACGCGATGATGCGCGCAGGGCTTGAAAACGAGGTGCGCGCGCTGCTTAAAACGGGCGTTGAGCCCGCGCTCCCCGCGATGCAGGGCCTGGGGTATAAGCAGATGGCGGCCTATTTAAGGGGCGAATGCACGCGCGATGAGGCGATAGAGACCATCAAGCGGGAAACGCGGCGCTACGCCAAGCGCCAGCTCACATGGTTTCGCCGTGAAGAGAGGCTGCGCTGGTTTGACGCGACGGAGCATCCAAATGAAAACGCGCTTTGCGGCGCGGTATACGCTTATTTTACGGAGGCATGATTATGGCGGAAAAGCTCAATTTGCAGGACAGCTTCCTCAATAAACTGCGCCGTGATAAAACGGCCGTCACCATACACGTGATCAACGGCTACCAGCTCAATCATCTCACCGTCACGGGGTATGATAACTTCGTCGTCACCGCAAAAAGCGGGGAGAAGGAAATTTTAATTTACAAGCACGCGATTTCGACCATTACGCCGGAAACGGCTTCACAGAAAAAGGAAGACGGGAATGTTTGAAGAGAATAACAATATCGCGCGAGCGATCGGCGCGAGCCTTGAGGCGGTTGAGGCCGTAGAGGCCGCCCAGGCGACGCTTACAAGCGTTTTTGAGAGGATAGAGCGCACGGAGGAAATCTGCGCCGCGCGCGTCTTGCGCGCATTCACGAAAGAGGGCGTCGCCGCGCGCCATTTTGCGCCCACGACGGGTTATGGCTATGACGACGTGGGGCGGGACGCGCTGGACTGCGTTTTTGCCGCCGCGCTGCAGGCAGAGGACGCGCTCGTGCGACCGCAGTTCGTTTCAGGCACGCACGCCATCTATACGGCGCTCGCTGGCCTGTGCGGGCCGGGGGACAGCATACTTTGCGCCACGGGCAAGCCTTATGACACGATGGAGAACGCCATAGGCATAGAGGGTAATCATCCTCATTCGCTCAGAAAGATGGGCATCGGCTTTGCCATCGTCCAACTTGACAGCGCGGGCAAGCCGGATGAAAAGAGCGTGCTGGCGACAATGGCGCAGTTAAAACCCAAACTCGTCTACTTCCAGCGCTCGCGCGGGTACGCGTGGCGGGATTCGCTTTTGCCCAAGCGCGATATGGTGGGTATCTTTCAGAAAATCAAGGAAGAAATGCCGCAGGTGCTCATCGTCGTGGATAATTGCTACGGCGAGTTTACATGCGCGGACGAACCCACTGCGTTTGGCGCGGATATCATCATCGGCTCGCTCATCAAAAACCCGGGCGGCGGCCTTGCGCCCACGGGCGGCTACATCGCGGGCAAACGCGCGTGCGTTGAACGGATTGCCCAGCGTTTGACCGTGCCCGGCATGGGGCGCGAGGTGGGCTCCTACGCGGGCAGCTACAGACCGTTTTATCAGGGGCTTTTCATGGCGCCGCACACGACGGCGCAGGCGCTTAAATCCGCTGCGCTCTTCGCGCGCCTGTTTGAAAACCTGGGTTATGAGACTATGCCCGGGGCGGACGCTTTGCGCTCCGACATCGTGCAGGCGATACGCTTCCAAACGGCGCAGGAGCTTATTTCCTTCTGTAAAAGCGTGCAGGCGGCCTCGCCCGTGGATAGCCAAGCCTCGCCCGAGCCGTGGGATATGCCGGGCTACAATGACAAGGTGATCATGGCCGCCGGGGCGTTTGTGCAGGGGGCGAGCATAGAATTGAGCGCGGACGCGCCCATACGCGAGCCGTACACGGCCTATGTGCAGGGCGCGCTGACCTATTCCCACGGCAAGCTTGCCGCGATGCGCGTGTATGACGCGCTCAAAGGGAAAGCCGATTAGTATTTGCGATATAAACCGATCAATTTACCGATGATTTCAACCTCGCTGCGCGCGACGATGATGGGCGGCATGGATTTGTTCTCCGGCTGGAGGCGAATTGTGCCGTCCTTATTGAAATAGAGGCGCTTGACCGTGGCCGTGTCGGATTTCACGCGCGCGACGACGATGTCCCCGCTTCCCGCGCCGATGCCGCTGTGGACGAGGATCATGTCCCCGTCGCATATGCCCGCGTCGATCATGCTCTCGCCGCTGACGGTGAGCATAAAGACCTCGTTATCCTCCGCGCCGCGCAAAAAGGCAGGGGAGAGCGTGAAGTATTCCTGTATATTGTCAAAGGCAAGTATCGGCTCGCCCGCGGCTACGCGCCCCACGACAGGCACCCTCCTTGCGGCCGTTTCAAGGGAATGCTCGAGCGTCGCCATGATGGCGATGGAGCGCTGTTTTGTCGGGTTGAGCCGTATGAGGCCCTTTTGCGCGAGGTTCTTCAAATGCGTATGCACGGTTGAAGTGGATTTGAGGTTGAGCGCGGCGCAAATCTCCCTTACGGTGGGCGGATATCCGTTTTCCTCATAAAATTGAAGGATGAAGCGGTAAACCGCCGCCTGCGTGCTCCCGAATTTGCTCATGAGCGCCTCCGAATGTGGTATAATTACCCCATAGTATAGCATGGACGTCAAAACTATGCAAACACATGTTCTGTTTTGGAGGAGTTATGGCGAAGAAGAGCAAGAGCGCGGACGAAGGTCTGGTGGAAAACGATATCTGCGACCTCGACCCGAACAAGATATGCGACAACTGCTGCAAATGCCTTGAAAAGGGCGATACGGACTATATGAACGTGAGCGCCTCGTTCGATGCGGACTCCATGCGCGTTTACTTTGGGGATGATGAGGACGAGGGCGAGGAGGATTGGTTGAACGGCGACCTTCCGCCTATGGACATCGACCCCGCGCTCCTGGCCGAATGGGAGGAGAAGCTGCGCAAATTGGAGCTTGAGGAAAACGGAGGGAATGGGGAAGCAGAGCTGTATTTAAAGAACGCGCCCCAGCAGCTTCACGGCCGCCGCAAGCGCCGCGAAAAGCCCTGAATCAGTCCTTGTGCAGCTTGATCACCTTCGCGGCGAGCCTGCGCCTGTCCTCGGACACGGCGGCGTAATGCTTCCTGGTGGTGTTGACGTCCTTGTGGCCCAGTACGTCCGCCACGAGGTAAATATCCCCGGTTTCGCGATACAACATCGTCCCGTAGGTGCTGCGCAGCTTATGGGGCGATATTTTTTTTAAGGGAACGGCAATCTGCGCGTATTTCTTCACGAGGTTTTCCACGGCGCGCACGGTCAGCCGCTTTTTCTGAAGCGAGAGGAACATGGCGTTTTCATGCCCGGGCGAGGCGTACATGGTTTCGCGCTGGAGCATATAATCGAGCAGTGCGGCGCGCGCCTCGTCCCCGAACACCAGGATATCCTGATTGCCGCCCTTTCTTATGATAGAAAATTCGTTTGCGGAAAAATTGATGTCGTCCATGTCGATGCCCACAAGCTCGCTGATGCGTATGCCCGTGCCGAGGAACAGCGTGAGTATCGCCAAATCGCGCTTGCAGGTGAGCTGGTGATATTCCTTCTGGCGCTCCGTCAGCCCTTCTCCGCTCTCCACAATGTCCAATAAATCGGCTACTTCGTTGGGTTCCAGACGGATGATGGTTTTTTCGTGTATGGCGGGCAAATCGACGAGGGCGGGGGAATTGTGCGTGATCTTTTCCTTTTTGATAAAATATTTGTAGAACGAGCGCAGCGCGGAAAGCTTTCTTGCCTTGGCGCGCTCGTTATTTGTCTTTTCGCGCTCCTTCTCGTCGGCGTAGAGCGAGATGTACTCGAGATACATCTCGATTTCCGTCACGCTCACGCCATTGAGGTCTATGAGGGTGAGGGAGGGGACTTCGCGCTCCTTGAAGCGCTCCACCTCCGCCGTCAGGTATTTAAAGAAGAGCAGCAAATCCCCCGCATAGGCAAAGCGCGTACGCACGAGCGTTTCGTTCTCAATGCCGCGGAAAAACTCCGCGCAAAATGGCGGAAGCTCCTTCATGCGCTCCCGCAGCATCTGCGTATATTCCTTGTATTGCGCGCCGGCATAGTCCGTCGCCATAAACCCTCCGCATTTTCAATCGGCATCCCACAGTAGGGCAGCGCCGATTCCAAAATATAAACTATTCGTTAAAGACAAGTTTAGCGAATAGATGGAGCGTTGTCAAGCCATATTTGGGTCTTCCGGGACGTTTTGCGGCGCGGTTTCTTCCGTTTGCCCGTCGCTTACGCGCAGCATCTTGATCGCTTCACGCGCGAGTTTATCGCAGCGATTGTTGAGCGCATTGTCGCTGTGGCCCTTTACTTTTATAAACGAAACGTCGTGCGTGCTTGTAAGCGCAATCAATTCCATCCACAGATCCTTGTTCTCCACGGGCTTCTTAGACGAGGTTTTCCAATCGTTAGTGACCCATCTGTCGATCCATTTTTCTTCAAAGGCTCTGTGCATGTACGCGCTGTCCGTATGCAGCTCCACAGCGCACGGGAATTTCAATAAAGCAAGCGCGCGGATCGCCGCGGTCAATTCCATGCGGTTGTTGGTCGTCTGCGCTTCCGCTCCGCTTATCTCGCGCGCGGTTTCTTTATATTGCAGCACGGCGGCCCATCCGCCGGGTCCGGGATTGCCGGAACATGCCCCGTCCGTATATATCGTTACTTTTTTCACAATGCTATTTCCCTCTGATTTTGCGTGTTTTGTATATGGATGAAATCAGTATACCACATATTGTAACGATGTAAAGCGCCTTTACATTATATAGAAAGAACGGCCGCAAAACGGCGCATAAAGTTGTTGACAAGCACATTGAAATGCGGTATATTGATAGACGTCGCGAAAAGCGGAATGCGAAATTCGGGGTGTAGCGCAGTCCGGTAGCGCACGTGCTTTGGGAGCATGGGGCCGGGGGTTCAAATCCCTTCACCCCGACCAGAAATGGCCCCTTGGTCAAGCGGTTAAGACACCGCCCTTTCACGGCGGTAACAGGAGTTCGAGTCTCCTAGGGGTCACCACTTCCACTCCTTGCGATGAGAAGCGGGCCTTTAGCTCAGTTGGTCAGAGCGGTCGGCTCATAACCGATTGGTCCGGGGTTCGAGTCCCTGAAGGCCCACCAAAGAAAAATCGTGGCCCGGTAGTTCAGTTGGTTAGAATGCCAGCCTGTCACGCTGGAGGTCAGGGGTTCGAGCCCCCTCCGGGTCGCCAACTTGCCTCGGTAGCTCAGCTGGTAGAGCAAGGGACTGAAAATCCCTGTGTCGGTGGTTCGACTCCACTCTGAGGCACCA
>JAEWMV010000113.1 GCA_023393045.1 Bacillota bacterium
CCGCATGACAAGGCCCATCATCGAGATGAACAACGCCGTCAAGCGCTTTAGCAAGGGCGAGTTCGACGCGCGCGTGCGTGTCGCGGGCCATGACGAGGTGGGGGAGTTGGGAGAAAGCTTCAACGAGATGGCGGATGAGATCAACGCCCTCGAGCAATCGCGAAGGAGCTTTGTCGCTAACGTGTCGCACGAGCTGCGCTCGCCCTTAACCTCCATGCGGGGCTTCCTCGAGGCCATGCAGGACGGCACCATCCCCCAGGCCGAGCAGGGGAAGTATCTTGACATCGTCATCGGCGAGTGCCGCCGCATGACGGGCATGGTGAACGACCTTCTCGACCTTGCCCGCATCGAGTCCGGAACGTACGAGCTGAAAATAGAACCCTTTGACATCAACGAGCTCGTCATACGCACGCTTTTGACCTTCGAGGCGCGCGTGAACGCGAAGCGCATTGAAGTTGTGATGGATTTTGAAAATGAGCGTATCATAGTGGAAGGCGACGCGGCGCAGATCGCACAAGTGGTACGAAACCTCGTGGACAACGCCATTAAATTTTCGCCCGAGGGTGGCAAGCTCACATTGGGCGTGAAAATGTCGAAAAACCTTGCTATAATAAGCGTGAAGGACGAGGGCGAGGGCATCAGGGAGGAAGACCTTCCCTATGTGTTCGACAGGTTCTTCAAGGGGGAAAAGGCGCACACGCCATCCGGCTCCTCTTCGGGGCTCGGGCTTTCGATCGTCAAGCGCATCGTGGAGCAGCACGACCAGGAGATCACCGCGCTCTCGCCGCCGGGCGGCGGCGCCTGCTTTACGTTCACGCTCAAGCTATATGAACAGCAAAACCGCGAAACACGCGTGCGCACGCATGCGCAACGGAGGTAAAAATGGAATACCCGAACTATTATTACGAGGATCAGGATCCGCAGGGGCGGCATGAGGGAAGGCGGCGCGGCATAGGCGGCTATATCATCACCGCGGTCGTGTTCACGCTCGTGGGGGCGCTGCTTGCCACCACCTTCGGACTCACCTCCGGAGGCGGCGGGGAGTATGTGCCGCAGCCCACCGCATCGCCCACGCAGGGCGGCTTCACGCTGCCCACGCCTGGGCAGTCCTTCTTCCCCGAAGAGACGCCGCGCTTCAACGACGGGCCTTCCATCACGGCGGAACCTCCAAGCGGCGTCATGCCCGCGCTGGACGGCGTCGCGCCGACGCTGGGCGACGCCATGAACCCCATACCGGATATCGTCGAGCAAGTGTCGGCGGGGGTCGTGGGCATACTCAACTACGCGTACAACGCGCAGTACAACGACTATGGCGAGCAGGCTTCCGGCTCCGGCTTCGTCATTTCCACGCAGGGGTACATCCTCACCAACGCGCACGTCGTCGCGGGCGCTGCCAAGCTTGGCGTGGTGTTTACGGACGGCACGGAGCATGAGGCGAGCCTTGTCGGGTACGACAGCACCACGGACCTTGCGGTGCTGCGCGTGAATAAAGAAGGGCTCTACGCCCTCAAGCTCGGCGATTCGGAGACGATCCGCGTGGGCGAGTACATCATCACCATAGGCGACCCTACGGGGCGGGAGCTCGCGGGCACGACGACATTCGGCATCGTCAGCGCGGCGGAGCGCACCATCACCATAGACGGACAAACCAACACCTACATCCAGGTGGACGCCGCCGTCAATCCCGGCAACTCCGGCGGGCCGCTCATCAACCTCAAGGGCGAGGTAATCGGCATCGTCAGCGCAAAAACCGTCACCGCCAGCTACGACGATTACGGCAACGCCATCTCCGCCGAGGGCCTCGGCTTCGCACTGCCCATCAACGACGTGATAAAAATCGCGCAGCAGCTCATCACCGAGGGCGGCATCAAGCGCCCCGGCATCGGCATCACCGTCGTGGATTGGACGGAAGCATCCGCACGCGAGCACGGCACAGTGACGGGCGTGCTGGTCAACTCCGTCACCAAGGACGGCCCGGGCGACGCCGCCGGGCTTCTCCCCAACGACATCATCGTCGAGGCGGACGGCACGACCCCGCTGACGCAGGAGAGCTTCGTTGCGCTCGTCAAATCCAAAAAGGTGGGGGACGGCCTTGCGCTCAGGGTCTGGCGCGCGGGCGAGTATTATGAGACGACGCTCACGCTGGGCGACCTCAACGCCATGGGCAGCGAGACCGTGGGCGGGGAAGCGGATTTCAACTTCTTCGGTTAAACGCGCGGTATAAGCTTGTATGACGCCGCCTCCTTCGGGGAATGATAAACCCCAAAGGAGGCGGTTTTATTTGCGTCCGCACAATGAAAATAAAAGGTTCAGACGGAGGGTGGCCGCGGGCGGCATCGGCCTGTTCCTCATCGGCACGCTTTTTGGCGCCCTCGTCATGCTTGAAATCCCTGCCGAATTCGATTGGAATTTCGACCTCTTCGGGAAGAGCGCGCAGCAGCAGGAGGAAGTGCCGGAAGAAACGCCGGATACGCTTGGCGCCGACGCGCCGCGCGACGCCGTGGTGGCCGGGGATGCCGAGGTCGAGTGGCTCGTCCGTTTTACCAAATGCGGCCATGAAACCGCCATCGAGCCCGCGGGCGGTATCGCCGGCATGACGCGCAAGGAAATCGCCTCCGCGTATCCCGATTACGCCATTGAAATATTCGACACCGCCTATGTGCGCATCGTCAAGAGCGCGGAAAGCTACTGCCCCGCGCATTACACATTGAGCATGGGCGAGGACGCGCTCGTGATCACCAAGACGGACGTCGACACGCTCGCGCCCAAGGAGGTCATGCGCATCATCGCGGACACGAGCCTGCTCGACGAAGAGGCGCTTGCGGCGCTTGCCGCCGGCGTGACCTTCGATTCGCTCGAGGACATCAACGCGTATCTTGAAGGGGCCGAATAAGGCCGCCGCTTTTGCGTGCGCCCTTGACAGTCTCCGAGGTTAAGACCGCCGGAATACGCCCGAAAGCCGCCTTGCCAAATCGATAACAAGTTGCCTGAAAATCGCATCCGTGTTACAATTAACCAATAAACGCGTGCGAGGAAAAGCAAGGTGACGGTTCTTGGCATCGACCCCGGTTATGCCATATTGGGCTATGGCGTCATAGACGTGAAGGACAGGCAGGTGAGGCCCCTCGACTATGGCGTCATCGAAACGAGCCCGGAACTGACTTTTCCCCAAAGACTGGAAAAGCTGTATGTGGGTACAAAACAGCTCCTTTGCATGTACAAGCCCGATCATGTTGCCTTTGAGGAACTTTTCTTTTACCGCAACGCGAAAACGGCGCTGCAGGTGGCGGCGGGGCGCGGGGTGGCGCTGCTCGCGGCCGAGGAATCGGGCGCGCCGCTTTTCGAGTATACGCCCATGCAAATCAAGCTTTCGGTCACGGGGGACGGCCATGCGGACAAAAAGCAGGTGCAGAGGATGATCCGGCTTTTGCTCGCGCTTTCCGCCATCCCCAAGCCGGACGACGCGGCGGACGCGCTCGCGGCGGCGCTCTGCCACGCGAACACCATCGGCCCCGCCGTGGAACAATTCAGGATAAAGTAAGGGAACGCCATGTATTCACATATAAGGGGCATCGTCGAGGAGACAGGCGCGGATCGCGCCGTGATTGAGGCGGGCGGCGTGGGCTATGAGCTGATGTGCTCGGCCGCGACGCTGCGCCATCTTCGCGCCGGGCAGGAGCACAGGCTTTACGTCCATTTCCACATTTCCCTCGCGCAGGACGTTATGGCGCTCTACGGGTTTGAAACCAAAGAGGAGCGCGCGATGTTCAGGCGGCTCATCGCCGTCACGCGCATCGGCCCCAAGCTCGCGCTCTCGGTGCTAAGCGTACTGAGCGTATCGGACATCGCCGCTGCCATCGTTACGGAAAATGCGGCCGCGTTCGACCGCGTGCCCGGCATGGGGAGGAAAACCGCCGCGCGCGTGCTCCTGGAACTGAAGGAAAAGGTCACGCCCGAGGATATGGCGGGCTCCCCCATGGCGCAGGCCGCGGCGAGCGGCGCGTCGATGGACATGCGCGCGGAGGCCGTCGCGGCGCTCGTGTCTCTGGGTTACGACGGCGTCAGCGCCGGGCGCGCGGTTTCCGCCGTGCCGGAGTGCGCAAGAATTGAAGAGATGATTACGCAGGCGCTTCGCGAGCTTGCCGTGAAAGGGCGTTGAGGGGGATGGAGGAAAGGCTTGTCGTATCGAGCATGCTCGCGGAGGATGAGGCTGCGGATTACAGCCTGCGCCCGCGCTTCCTCAACGAATACATCGGGCAGGGCAACGTCAAGGAGCATGTAAAAATCTATATTGAGGCCGCAAAGCGCCGCAGCGAGCCGCTGGATCACGCGCTGCTCTACGGCCCGCCGGGCCTGGGCAAGACCACGCTTGCCGCCATCATCGCCAACGAGATGGGGGGCAACCTGCGCGTCACGAGCGGCCCCGCCATTTCCCACGCGGGCGACCTCGCCGCGCTTTTATCCAACCTGCAGGCGGGGGACGTGCTTTTTATCGACGAGATACACCGCCTCAACGCCACCGTCGAGGAGGTATTGTATCCTGCGATGGAGGATTTTGCCTACGACATCATCATCGGCAAAGGCCCCAGCGCCCATTCCATACGGCTTGACCTCCCGCATTTCACCTTGGTTGGCGCGACGACGCGCATGGGCCTTCTCACCTCGCCCCTTCGGGACAGATTCGGCATCAAGGAGCAATTGGAACTGTACAAACCGGAGGATTTGCTCGAAATAATAAAGAGGAGCGCGAGCATACTTAATATCGAAATCGACGAGCGCGGCGCGCTGGAGATCGCCTCCCGTTCGCGCGGCACGCCCAGGGTGGTCAACCGCCTCTTAAAGCGCGTGCGCGACTACGCGCAGGTGCGGGGCACGGGCGTCATCGACCTTGCCACGGCAAAGGCCGGGCTCGAGATGCTCGCCATAGACGGGCTTGGGCTCGACGCGGTGGACAGGCGCATGCTGCGCGTGATGATAGAAAAGTTCGGCGGCAGGGCTGTGGGGCTCGACACCATCGCCGCCGCCACGGGGGACGACGCCACCACCATCGAGGATGTGTACGAGCCGTATCTGCTCCAGCTCGGCCTCATCGCGCGCACGCCGCGGGGGAGAATCGTGCTCCCCGAAGGCTATTCCCATATGGGTTATGCCCCGCCCGCCGACGTGCGGCAGGAGCGGATGGATATA
>JAEWMV010000161.1 GCA_023393045.1 Bacillota bacterium
GCATAGGCAACACGCACCTTGATTACGACGCGCTCACCCTAACCGACGCGCGCGGCAAACAGGTGCTGCCGCCCAAGGAATTCATGCTGCTCTTCCTCCTGCTCTCCTATCAGGACAAAATCTTCACGCGCCGCCAGCTCATGGACGACATATGGGATATGGACAGCTTTACGGACGAGCGCACGGTGGACGTGCACATCAACAGGCTGCGCGAGCGGCTGCGGGATAATCCCGATATCGAGCTCGTTACGGTGCGCGGGCTCGGCTATAAGGCGGTAAGGAAACAATGAAGCTCAGGCTCAGATCGCCGCGCGCTCAGGCGGTGGCATTTGTTTTCGTCATCATGCTGCTCGCCGCGGTGCTTGCAGGCGTGGTGCTCGCCATACTCGTGGGCTTCGACCTGCTGCCGGAGGTGCCCTACCCCGTCATCGTGTGGTCCGTGGCCGCGCTCGTCGTGTGCATCGCCATAGGCACCATGCTCTCCGCACTGCTCGGCCGCTACTTTTTAAAGCCCATCAACCGCCTCATCCGCGCCATGCGCTCCGTTTCCGCGGGTGATTTTTCCGTGCGCGTGGACGAGGAGGCCCCTAAGAGCGAGCTTTCGCTGCTGCTCAAAAGCTTCAACCTCATGGCGGAGGAGCTGGGCTCGCTGGAGCTTTTCCGCAGGGATTTCATCAACACCTTCTCGCATGAGTTCAAAACGCCCATCGTATCCATACGCGGCTTCGCGCGGCAGCTTCGAAACCCCGCCCTCACGGACGGGCAGCGGCGCGAGTATATCGATATCATTATCGAAGAATCGGACAGGCTCACCAATATGTCCGCCAACATCCTCACGCTCACGCGCTTTGAAAACCAGCAGATCGTGACGGACTGCGAGGACATCCGCATCGACGAGCAGCTGCGCGCGAGCATCCTTCTCCTTGAAAAGCAATGGCTCAAAAACGGCGTGACCTTCGACCTCGACCTCGCGGACGCAACCTATTACGGCAACCGGGAGATGCTCGCGCAGGTGTGGCTCAACCTCATCGGCAACGCGGTGAAGTTCTCGCACGAAAACGGAGAAATACGGATTTCCTGCCATGCGGATAAAAAACACCTCGTCGTCGAGATCGAGGATCACGGCATCGGCATGGACGAGGAAACGAAAAAGCACATCTTCGAGCAGTTCTATCAGGGCGCGACCTCGCATGCCACGGAGGGCAACGGCCTTGGCCTCACCATCACCGCGCGCATCGTGGAGCTCATGCGCGGGAAAATCGACGTGGTAAGCGAAAAAGACGGCGGTTCGCTCTTTACCGTCACGCTGCCCATCGTACCCTGATATTCGTTTTCATTTGGTAAGCTTATGCGAGAGCGGTCCGAAAAAGGGCCGCTTTTCAGAGCGGAACGCTTGCGTTCTTCTTCGGCGCAAACAGGGAGGAAACGGGCCTTGCGAGCTTCGTCACGTCCACAACGAGCGCGGTCACGTTGTCCGCGCCGCCCGCGCCCAGCGCTGCATTGGCAAGTTCCCGCTCGGGGAATTGCGCGCTGTCGAGTATTTCTGCGATTTTCTCCTCGTCCACATGATTGGTCAGTCCGTCCGAGCAGAGCAAAAATACGTCGTGCTTCCTGAGCGCGAGATCGCTTGCGTAGGCGGGCGTCACGACAAGGCCGGGCGCATCCATGCCAAGATGCCGCGTGAGGAGGTTGCGCGCGTGCGGGTCTGACGATTGAAAGCCCAGCTTGGCCATGCGCCTCTCCTGCGTGTGGTCCTCCGTAAGGCGGTACAGCGCGCCGTTTCGAAGAAGGTACGCCCTGCTGTCCCCCAGCCACGCGACGCTTGCGACGCCCTCTTTGATGCACAGCAGCACCATGGTGCTGCCCGCCTGCCTGGCAAGCGACACGACTGCGTCATTCACAAGCGCGGTGTAGCGATCCACGGCAGTGCGCACGTCCTCCCCCTCGTTGAGGTCCAGGAGGAGCTGATTCATGAGCGACGCGCCGAGCGCGGAAGCTTCCTCCCCCGCCTCCTGCCCGCCCATGCCGTCGAACACGGCGTAAAGCTGCACGGGCGCGGCGCTTTCCCTGCGGCGCACAAAGCCTTTTTTGCCGCTCGTACTATCATAGCTCAAGCCGTTGAGAAAAAAGTTATCTTCGTTGTTTTGCCGAATTTTTCCGACATGCGTGCAGACGAATGAAACGGTTTCAAACTTCATGGAAATCCTCCGCGGTTCAGGAATCGCCGCTCAAAGAGCCACTTGCGTTTTATTATAACGGCATTGGCGAATTTTGTCACCCAACGAGAGGTTTTTCCTAGAGCGTGAGGGTCACTTTTTTAAGATTCCTCGGCTCGTCCGGGTTGAGGCCGCGGCTCACGGACAGGTTTTCGGCAAAGAGCTGCGCGAAGGCGGTGAAAATGAACGCGGAAGTCGCCTCGTGGCCCGTATGCGGCAGCAGCACGCCGTTGTATTCGCGGGCCAGCCCGGCATCGTCCGTGACCACGTTGGCGCGCACGCCGAGGGAGGCCATGCGGCAGAGCAGCGCACAGATATCTTCAAACAGCGCGCCGCGCGGTGCGAGCATGAGCACGGGCGTTTTTTCGTCCAGCTGCGCGAGCGGGCCGTGATAGAAATCGGACACGGAATAGCCCTTGATCTTCATATAGCAGGTTTCGTTGAGCTTGAGCGCGCACTCGAGCGCGACGGGATAGTTGAACCCGCGCGAAAGGACGAAGCCGTCGTCCGCATAGCGAAAGCGTTCGACGAGGAGCGATAAAGCTTCGGGCAGCGAAGCCAAAAACTTCTCCATTTGCTCGGGCACGCGATCGAGCGCGGCGGACAAATCGCCGTTCGCGCTCCACTCGGCCGCGAGGCGGGCGGCAAGATACATCTGGGCGGTGAAGGTCTTTGTGGCGGCGACGCTTTTTTCCTCCCCCGCGGCGCAGAAAAGGTGGTACTTCGCCCGCTTCGCCATGGGCGAGGCTTCATCGTTTGTGATCGCAAGCGTGGGCGCGCCCTTCTCCCCGGCCTGCGTGAGCACGAAGAGCGCGTCGCTCGCCTGTCCGGACTGCGAGATGCCCGCGACAAGGCAATCCTCAAAATGCATATCCGCGCCGTAGGCGGACATGCTGGAGGGGATCGCCAGCGCGCTGACGACGCCCTTGTACACGCCCAGCAGGTATTGCGCAAAGACGGCCGCGTTATCGGACGTGCCGCGCCCCGCGAATACCGCCTTGGTGACGCGGCGCGCCCTCAATTCCTCCACGAGAGAAAGAATCGTTTCCTTATTCCTTTCATAGAGCCGCCCCAAAACCTCGGGCTGCTCCATGATCTCCTTATGCAT
>JAEWMV010000188.1 GCA_023393045.1 Bacillota bacterium
CCCACGTGCCGCCCGAGAAGCGGCCCACGGCCATGGTGTTCCAGAGCTACAACCTCTGGCCGCACATGACGGTGATGGAGAACATGGCCTTTGGCCTCAAGCTGAGGAAAGTTCCAAAGGACGAGCGCCGCCGCCGCGTGATGGAAATGCTCGAGCTCGTGAAGATGGCGGGCATGGAGAACAAGTATCCCGGGCAGATGTCGGGCGGGCAGCAGCAGCGCATCGCCATAGGCCGCTCCCTTTTGCTCAAGCCGGACGTGCTGCTGCTCGACGAGCCGTTCTCCGCGCTGGACGCGAAGATCCGCTCCCAGATGCGCGAGGAACTGCGCAAGATTCAGACCGATTTGAACATCACCGTCGTTTTCGTCACCCACGACCAGGAGGAGGCGATGGCGCTCTCCGACCGCATCGTGGTGATGAACAAGGGTTCCTTCGAGCAGATGGGCACGCCGCGCGAAATCTACAACCGCCCCGTCAGCCGCTATGTAGCGGACTTCATCGGCGAGATGAACTTCATCGCGCGCGGGGATGAGATCACCGCCGTGCGTCCGGAGAACATCGCCGTCACCGCGGGCCCGGGCGGCAATCTCACGGGCACGGTGCGCACCATCATGATGCTGGGGCACTATATCGAAATTACGGTGGACACCGAGTACGGCATCGTAAAATCCTTTGTTTCCGCGGAACAGGCGCAGCAGTTCAAGAGCGGGGATACGGTGGCGCTCAGTTTCGACAGCGCCTTCACATACCCGGCCGGAGAACTGCCAAAAGAGTGAAGCTGGGCGGCGCAAAAGCAGGACGCAATTGCATCGTCGCTCTTCTAAATAAGCATTAAAATAGGAGGAATGAGGAAACCATGAAACGATTGCTTTCACTGTCGCTGATTCTCTTATTGGCCATTGGCATATTTGCGGGCTGCGACGCGCCCGCAAAGACCGATGGGGAGAAGCCTACCATCACGCTCTGGACGACCGGCTCACAGAACCTTTCCGACCTGTTCACCGAGGCGATTGAAGCCTACAATGCGCGCCTCGAATCCACCGCCGTGGTGGAGCTGCAGTTCATCATGTCCGGCACGGGCGAGACCTCGCTCTCGGACCGCATGGGCGCGGCCTTCAAGACCAGCCAGGAGGACGCCGGGTTTGACCTGATCGCGGAAAACAGCACCTCCCTCAAGGGCTACATCGACGCGGCGGGCAGCGAGGACCTGTTCCTTGAAATCGACCTCACGCAGATCCCCAACTACGAGAACGTGCTCATCAAATCCGCGTTTGACAACGCCAAATGCGTGCCTTACCGCGGCACGACCGTGGTGTTTGCCTATGACAAGGAGCGCGTTCCCAACCCGCCGACCACCTGGGCGGAACTCACCCAGTGGATCAGGGACAATCCGGGCCGTTTCGCCTACAATCCCCCCAGCACCGGCGGCGCGGGCGGCGGCTTCGTGAGCACCTCCGTCTACAAGAGCCTGCCCGAAGAGGCCAAGACCTCCAACGACGAAAAGTGGATGGCCGAATGGGACGCGGGCTTTGCCTGGCTTACAGAAATCCATCCCTACCTCTATAAGTCCGGCGGCGCGGTGGTGTATCCCAACAAGAACCAGGGTACGCTCGATCTGCTCATCAACAAGGAAGTGGACATCATCCCCGCCTGGGCGGATCAGGTGCTCACCAACATGGCAAACGGCACCCTCCCCGCGAGCACGGGCATGATGCAACTGAGCGACTATTCCCTCAACGGCACGGACGTGGTGTTCGCCATCCCCTCCATCGGCGCGAACGCCGAAGCCTGCTATGACTTCATCAACTTCATGATCAGCCCCGAGGGCCAGAAGATGTGCCTTGAGACCATCTATGCGGTGCCCGTTATCGACGCTTCCCTGATCGATTCTGAAGTTGTGGACGCTGTGTCCGGCCTGGATGTTTCCAACTTCTCCGTGATTTCGCTGGGCGACCTCGGCTCCAAGCTCAACGAGCGCTGGGACGCTGAAATCGCCACGCTGGGCTAAATTCAAAAAGGCGGCTTAAGCCGCATGGCAGTTCACCGGATGCGGGGCGGACGATGCACCCGCCCCGCACATCAATTAAAGGAGGCCACGGCATGCAAAAGCGCACATGGAAAACCAACCTTTTTATCGTGCTTATGCTGCTTCCCGCGCTGTTATTGTCGCTGGGCATCATCGCATATCCCATGCTCAACACGGTTCTCAAGAGCTTCCGCAACGCCGAGGGCGCCTTTACGCTCGAGAATTATAAGTTCCTCTTTACGGATACGATCGCGCTGCAAAACATCTGGTTCACGTTCTGGGTCACGATCGTCACGGTGCTGCTTGCGATCGCGTTTGCCTATGTGCTCTCGCTCTTCCTGCGCTTCTCGGAGGGGCGCATCAGCAAGATCATCGGCGCGCTCTATCTGCTGCCGCGCTTTGTGCCCACGCTCGTCGCCATCTACGCGATGATGACGATCGTGCGCGATTCGGGCTTCCTCAACCGCCTGTCGCAGCTTTTCGGTTACGACTTCAAGCCCGGCCTTCTCTTCAATCCAAAGGGCATCATCATGATGAACCTGTGGTTCAACATCCCCTTTGCGGCCATGATCATCTCCGCGTCACTTGCGGGCATCCCCAACTCCGTGGTGGAAAGCGCGCGTGACGTCGGCGCAAATAAACTGAGCGTGTTCTTTAAAATGATCGTTCCGCTCTCCATCAAGGACGTGCTCATCGCCATGACCTTCGTATTCATGGGCAACATCAGCTCCTTCACCACGCCCTATCTCATCGGTCCCAACCATCCCATGATGCTGGGCGTGTACCTGCGGCGCCAGTTCTCCACGTATATGAATTACGAATTGTCCGCCGCGCTCTCGGTCGTCATCTTCCTCTTCTCCTCCATCTCCGCCGTGGTCTATCTCTACACCAACCTCAAGGAGAAGGAATGGGAGAAGGTGGACTGATACAAATTCAAGAAAGCTTCTGTCCTTCCAATCCAACCCTCCTGCGCAACGCAGGCGAAAAACCCGGTTCGTTTGAGCCGGTTTTTTTGTTTTATTGAACAAGCCCCGCGGCGCCCTTCATGGATAATAATTGATTTTTTTACAATAAAATGATATAAATAATAAAGCAACGGCCCTATCCGGCCAGTCACCCCCACGATGTAACCGCACAATAACAATAAGAAGAGGATGATTCAATGAAAAAAACCATTCTTCTCTCGCTCGCCTTGGCCCTGCTCCTGACGCTTGGCGCGTGCGGCGAGGCGCCCGCCGAAGCAGGCGCCACCCCTACGCCCACGTTTGGCATGAACCAGCCGGACGCGACGCTTCCCGGCGGGGACGGCGCATCGGGCGCGCCTTCACCCGGCCAGACCCACGCCGGGGCCTCCCCCGAGGTCACGCGCAGCACCACCTACGGGCCGAGCATATTCGTCATCGAAGCCTCTGGCTCCTGGCAGGACGAACTGGCGGAGGGCTACTACGCCAATTACGAATGCGAGTTCTATCTGGACAGAATCGAGCCTTACGAAATGTATGCGGACACGGGCACCTATCAGGGCGTATTCTGGATCAAGGCAACGATTGACGCGGACGACTTCATCAAGGACATGATCAAGAACGTGCCCGGCCTTTCCGTCATCTTCGACGTGAGCGCGGAGGCCATGTGCGAGAACCTTTCCTTCTACCTGCGCGACGGGTACACCCGCAACAACGCCCCCTCCTCCTACCAGATACCCAACGGGGAGGACGGCTTCACAGAGCCCGAGCACGCCGCGCTCGCGGACAACGGCAGCTTCGTGACCGTAACCACGGCGGGCGATTTCACCGTGCTGGCGCAGGATTTCAACCAGGGCATCACGCTCTCCGAGAGCGAAAGCGTCGCGGGCGCAACGCAGGACGTGAGCTACGTCATCCACGTCGAACCCGACCCCAACATGGATAAGACCGTGCGCAAGGTCACCATCTACATCACCGCGGGCAACACCGCACATACCCTCGAGGGCACGCTCACCCGCCTGCCCGGCTATCCCGAAGATTTGCAGAAGTACAACGACGCAAACGCAAAGAACGATTTTCTCAACGGCCACAAGCCGTCGTAAGAATACACGCTCAAGCATAGAACAAACCGAACCTGCTCTTTCTTAACTGAGGGCAGGTTCGGTTTTTGCTGTATGGTGATTCGCGCGTCAATCCGTGCCGCTCATTGATTTCCCTTCACAACGCCCTCACAGCAGCGCGACCCAGAGCGTAATCAAAGCGTCGTACATGCCGTGGGCGACGATCAGCGAGAGAAGCGTGACGCCCCTGCACTTTTCGCGGAACACGCAGTAGATAAAGCCGATCAGGGCGGTCAAGCCGACCTGTGCGAAGCTGCCGTTGAAGATATGCAACAGGCCGAAGAGCGCCGAGGTGACGGCGATGGCAAGCCAGCGGGAATTCTTGATTTCCAGCAGCTTGTGGAACAGATAACCGCGAAACACCATCTCTTCGGCAAGCGCCACGCCAAATATCACATAGACGAATTCATAGGCGAACTGCCACGCTTTCGTATAGGAAGTGCTGCCGACATATTCCTTAAACCCCAAAAGGATGGGCAGCACGGTAAAAAGCGCGGACATCACGAGCGCAAGCGCAAGGCCCAAGAGTATCTGCTTCGGCACGCCGACCTTCGTGAAGCCGAGGCGGCCAAGCTTCTCCTTATTCGCCAGCATGAGTATGCCGGGTACCAGGAAAAGCAGCCACTGCGTGAGGATCATCAGAACCATGCGGGCAATCAGGGGAAAGCCCATCAGCAGGTATTGGTTGAACAGCCTGACTCCAAAGAGCGCGGCAAAAACGCCCAGTGTGGCGATAATAAATTGGAATGCTGATTTTCCTGTTTTTTGCATAGGCGCTTCCCTCTACTTTTCAGCCTGCAGCAAGGCGTTTTCGACGGCCTGAAGATAGCCCTTTGAGGTTACCGTGGCGCCGCTTATCGCGTCCACCTGAAGCGATTGCTCCTCGATGACGCGCCCGTAGAGCGGGGCGGGGTCCGACGTGCCCGCAGCGTCAAACGCAGCGCCGATGAGCTTGATGTCGGACACTTTGCCATCCTTCACCGTTACCTGCAC
>JAEWMV010000192.1 GCA_023393045.1 Bacillota bacterium
AGCCCAGCGCGCGCAGCAGCGCGGTGATGAACACCTTGCGCTGGCGGTCTATCTTCACATATAAAATTTCGTTGGAATCCGTTTCATACTCGAGCCACGCTCCTCTGTTGGGGATGACCTGCGCCGAGTAGAGACGCTTGCCCAGCTTATCGATCGCGCCGGAATAGTACACGCCGGGGGAGCGCACGAGCTGGCTGACGATGACGCGCTCCGCGCCGTTGATGATGAAGGTGCCCTGCTCGGTCATGAGCGGGAAATCGCCCATGAACACGGGCTGCTCCTTGACCTCTCCCGTTTCCTTATTTATAAGCCGAACCGTCACGCGCAACGGGGCACAGTAGTTGACGTCCCTTTCCTTACATTCTTCAACGGAGTACTTCGGATGGTCGAAGTCAATGCTGTAATCCACAAACTCCAGCACCAGCTTTTCGGAATAATCCGTAATCGGTGAAATGTCCGCCAAAACCTCCCGTAGATCCTCATCGACAAAACGCTGATAGGAGTTCTTTTGAACCTCTATCAGATCCGGCATGTCGAGGACCTCGTTGATACGGGAGAAACTCATGCGTTTTCTCGTGCCCATTTGCACTTCATGTACCATCGCGTTCACTCCTCTATACTATTAGCCGCATGCGCGGTTTTTGCCGTCGCGCCGCCTCGGCAATAAGCTTCCCCCAAATCGTCATTCGTAATACCAAATTAAGGAAAGCCAGCACGGCCTGCGCCCGAAAAAGCGCAATACTCCCACAGATTACCATGCTAACGCAGTTTATTAGTTTATCATCGTCAGTCAAGCATGTCAAGAGATATGTCAAATAATAATATGAAGAAATCTTGAACTATTTATATGTTTTTCTCAATTATGCCGGTAAGCCGCGCCCGCCTTGAGCTCGCCCGCGAACAATTCGCTCACCGTCACAAAGCGATAGCCCTGCTCCGTGAGGGTCCGGATGATCGACTCCGCCGCGGTGACGCTGCTCGCTCGCAGGTCGTGCATGAGTATGATGCTGCCGGCTTTGGCCCGCTTCACCACATGGTCGCGCACGGCTTTTGCGTTCGCGGTGTTCCAGTCCTCGGGGTCGATGCTCCATAGCACGCACGCAAGGCCAAGCGCGCCGAAGCGCTTGAGCACGCGCGTGTTCCTCGCCCCGTAGGGCGGCCGCGCAAGCGTTACAGTTACGCCACATGCATTATATATGAGCTTGTTCGTGCGCGCAAGCTGCGAAATGATCGCATCGTCGCTCAGTGCAGTAAATTTGCTGTGGTCGTAGGAGTGATTGCCGATCTCATGCCCCTCGTTTGCCATGCGCCGCAGCAGCTTTTCGTTGCCCGTGACGTTGCAGCCCAGCACGAAAAACGTGGCGTGGACGCCGTATTTTTTGAGCATGTCGAGCAGCTTGGGCGTGTTTGCGGAATTCGGCCCGTCGTCAAAGGTGAGCGCGATGAGCTTTTCGCCCGCCGCAACGGGGACTTGCGTGCTCGTCTTCTCCGTATCGGCCGGGGCCGGCTCGGCGGAGTCCGTGTTTTGCGTGGAATCCTCTCCCCCGCTCTCCTCTTCGCCGCCGCCGGATACGGTGAGCCGCGTGCCCTGGGCAAGCGTTTCCGCCGCGGGTAGGAACAACAAAACAGCGAGCAAAAACGCCGCAAATCGAATATGCCTTTTCATCATGCGCCTCCCCGAACCGGCCGTACCGTACTGCCTACATATTATATTAGGAAAGCGCACATTGATACCCCTGCGACAGGATAAGACCCATTCCCCGTTTTATAGCCCCCGGATGCGCACCTCCACCACGCGGCCGATGACTTCCGCATTGTCGCGCGGCACGATCATAGGCTCGTAGCGCGTGTTGGCGGGGATGAGCATGAGGGATGCGCCCATCAGCTTGACCTTGCGAAGAAGTACCTCGTCCTCAAGGCGCACGACCGCGATGCGGCCGTTCTCCACGCTCGGTTGGAGCCGCACGAGCACGAGCGAACCCTCCGGTATGAACTCGCCCTCCATGCAATCCCCCTCGACCTGCATATAAAAATATTCCCCGGCAACCACGTCTGCCGCGGGCACGGGAATGTATTCGCTGATGTTTTCATCCGCCAGTATGGGAAGTCCCGCATGCACGCGCCCCACGAGGGGCACGCCCACCGCCCCGCCTACCGGACGAAAGCTCGCGGGCAGGCTCGGACGCTGCTTGAAAAGGGGCGTCACCATTTCATCCCGGCCCAAAAGATAATCGGAAGTGACGTCAAAATGATCGCACAGCTTCACGAGCACGTCGTTTGGCAGGGGCACACGCCCCACCTCGTACTTGCACACGGCGGCCTTCTGCACGCCAAGAAGTATGCCAAGCTCCTCCTGGCTCATGCCGCGCCCCTTGCGCAGTTCCCTGAGACGGTTCATGCGCGCCTCCTCGAAGTGTTTTTTTTATTGTATCTTAAAAGGAAATTTTCCGCAAGCCAAAATAATGCCCTGTTAGTCCCTGTTTTGGTATTGACAGTATCTCAAAAAGATACTATAATGGATTTGCAAACAGAGGACAGCCGCAAATATCCTCAGCGGCAACGATGGCGACGCACGGTTTGTTTCTGAACAAGATATTTTTGCAGCGGAGGCAGCTATGAATTATTTCGGATTGTTTTTCACTTTTATGGTACCGGGCATCGTGATCGGCGCCATGGCCGCCGTCGCGTTCTATCAGGAGGCGAACGCGCGCAAGCGCCGCGCGGCAAGACTGCGCGTGGCTTCGTGCCGCAACGCCGTCGCCCGCGACAGGCTCTATGTGCATGATATGTCCAAAGCCGCCTAAAGCCGCCGTTTACTGCGCGACGCGGCCGCCCACCCTATGCGGCCGCGCGCGGTAAAAATAAAAACCTATATGCGCCGGCCGCAGGGACGCCCGAGAAGGCGTCCCTGCGGCGTTATATGCCCAAAGCGCTTGTCTTCATCGATAGAGTGAAGACTGCATATTGAACATCCTGAAATATTCTTTTTGCGCTTCCATCAATTCCTCGTGCGCGCCGCATTCGCTCAATTTCCCTTTGGAAAACACCGCCACGCGGTCGCACATGCGCGCGGCGGAAAGCCTGTGGGAGATGAAGATCGCCGTTTTGCCCTCCACCAGCTTGCGAAATTGAAGGAACATCTCATACTCGGCCTTGGGGTCGAGCGCAGCCGTGGGTTCATCCAGTATGACGACGGGCGCATCCTTGAAGAGGGCTCTTGCCATGGCGAGCTTCTGCGCCTCCCCGCCGGAGGGTTCAAATCCCTCGTCGTCAAACTCACGGCCGATGAGCGCGTCAATTCCGCCCAGGCTTTTCACCTTCTCCCCCAACCCTACTTGAACGAGCGGGCGCAGGATGTCCTCCGCGCAGGCATCGGCTCCGAAGGCGATGTTATCCCGTATGCTCAGCGAAAAGAGCTTGAAATCCTGAAACACCGTCGCGATATGGTTTGTATAAGCGTCGTAATCAAACTCCCTGATATCAATTCCGTCGAGCAGTATTTTTCCCTCGTTTGGTTCATACAGACGGCAAAGGAGCTTGACGAAGGTGCTCTTGCCCGCCCCGTTCTCGCCTACAAGGCAGAGCTTTTCGCCCGGGCGGAGCGTGAGGCTGATATCCCGCAGCGCCCAATCCGGCGCACCGGGATAGCGGAAGCTCACATGCTCAAACGCGATCGTATGCGCCCCCGCGGGAGGCATGCGCTTCCCCTCGCGCATGCTTTGCGGCAGGTTGAGATACTCGTCGAGCCTGTCGTAATACATGTCGTACGAACGGATGGTGACCATGCTGTCTATGAGGCTGCGCAGCGCCGCGCCAAAGGCCGTCACCGCCGCCGTGTAGAGCGCAAAATCGCCGATGCTCATACCATTCCCGAGCACCTGCGCGATCAGATACGCATAGGCCGCAACCTGCTCGATGAATGTGAACGCGGCCCCGGCAACGCCGGATTTGTTAAAAAGCGCGTTTTGCCCGGCAATGTTGTCGTTTGCTTTTTTTTAAAAGCCCGCCTCGCGCGTGAGCAGCCAGTCCGTCAGGTTATTGAGGCGGACCTCCTTGCCAAACGCGCGTTCTTCAAAAAGCCTGTCGTAATACATCCACCTGCGGTTGTCGCCGATGACCTCGAGCGAAAGCGCCATCGCTTTCATGCGCGCCCGCCCTTCGATATACGCGCCGAGTGCGGAAAGGGCAATGAAGAGCAGCACAAGCTTCACGCTCATGAGCGCGATGAGCGAG
>JAEWMV010000249.1 GCA_023393045.1 Bacillota bacterium
GCAGTGAGCCGTAAGCAAAGGACGTGATGCGCTTTCCCGTCGCGGCGGGCATCTTCGTGACCGTCACGGAATAATCCTTGAAATCAACTCCGTTTTGCGCGGTGACCCGGTAGACCACGGGCGTCTGCGCCGAGTGCTCAAAATCCTCGCCGCCTGCGGCTTGAACCGTCGCGTCATAGGAGGTTACGATATCCGCCGCGAGCGAATCCCAGTCCGCCGCGTAGGGAATGACGACGCCGATATCCATCCCGTTCCATGTGACGCTCTCTCCCTCCACGCCCAGCGAGAAGGAGCGCATCTCGCATTGATCGGAATTGCCCTGCGTGATATTGAGCGCATAGCTCTTTTCCCGCACGAAGCCGGAGCCGCCCGAGGATGAGGCCATCGCCGAAAAGTCGTTCACGACCACCAGCGTTTTCACAAGGCTCAGATCGATCGCCCCTTGCGCATCCGGCGTAAGCTCATCCCCCTGCGCGTCGAGGTATTTGAGCCCCGTTCCGGTATAGGAAACCGCAGGCGTCTGCATGAAGGAAACGTCCGTCGCGAGGTGCAGCGAAATGATGTTGCCGTCAAAATCGATATCCGCGCTCCTGCCGCCCGCTTCAAAAGAGGTGATGCCGAAAACCGGCTCGCCGGAGCGCAGCTTCAAAATGTATTGCGTTTGGATTTTGCCGTTTTGATCGGAGTTATAGATGGTATCCGTCGCGGGATCGCGCGCAGTGATTTGCACGAAAACGGAAGACCCCAGCTTCCATGCGCCGGAAGAGCTTATCACGCAACTTCCAAGGGTTTCCCAGACGACGGAATCCCGTACCTTGTTCATATCCAGGTTTTCCGGCAGGTACAGCGTGAAGGTGTTGCCGCCCTCGTACGCCGCGCGCGAGTTGCCGGCCACAACTTGCGTCAGTTGCGCCGGCTCAATGGAGCGCGCCGCATAGTCGAGGTAATAGGAAAATACGGTGTCGAATATGGCCTCCGCTTGCGCGGGGCTGAAGCAGTTGCTGCAAACGAGGTTGACCGCCCCTTCCTGCGCCGTCGTGGGGAATGTGGTCAGGGAATATCCGCCGCCGGAGCGGTACTTGTCCGCAAAGTGCAGGAAATAGGGCCGCATGCCGTAAAAAAGCGTGATCAAGCTGCGCCGGGCGTCGGGATGCGCGCCGCCTACGACCGCGGGGAAATCGTATTCCTTCAAAAGCCTATAGTAGAGGGCGCTGATGTCGGAAACCGCCCGGGCGTATTTTTCACCGGCGGGCAGGTATTGCTCCAACTGCGAATCCGCGTCGAAATCCCTGTTTTGGGGGATGGCGATAATGAATATCGTGCACTGCCTGCCATCCTTCGATTGTATGGCGAGAGGAACCGGCAGGTAGTAATTCGCTTTTTCCAGATGGTAAACAAAATTCTCTTCAATAATGTTGCTTTGGACGGTCAATGTCAGCCCGAACGCGGCGGGGTCGGCGCCGTCCGCGCCGGGTATCTCAATGACCTTGACGATTTGGTTCTGCGGATACAGCGAGGCGTCGCCATTATAAAATACAAGATCCCCCGCCTCGGGATATTCCGCGGCGGTGACGGAAACATTGGTATACTTTGACGAAGTATGCCCGCCGTCGTCCCCCATGCTCGTCGTAGACCCCGGCCAATAGGAGGGCGCCTGCGGTATGTTCTGCGCCGCAAGCGCGGGGGAGGCGGGCAGCAGGCATACGAGAATGGCCGCGCAAAGGAGCAGGGATAAAAACCTTTTTGTTTTCATTCGCATTTTCATATCAACCTCAAAAAATTCCGTTCCGGCATCGCCGCGCATCTTCCGAAGGAGCGCCCGGCCGGCCGATCGGCCGGGCGCGGTTGTTCATTTGTTCGGGAACGCCGCGTTTATTCATCGTTCATTCCGGGTTCATTCCGGTTTGCTTCCTGCGCTCACCACATGGGATAGCCGACGTCGTAGCCAAAATCGCAGGTGTAAATCCACGTTACGACATCCCCGGGCATGAGCTTCCAGCCCGAGGCGCCGATGTTCGGGAACAGCGTTTCGCTCCCGCGCTGCACCTTATACATCCATCCGCCGCTCGGGTAATCGTACATGGTGGCGGTGCTGTACATATCCAGTGCGCCGATGGAGGAAACGTAGCTTGACGAGCCACCCACCGGCAAGCTGACGGGCGTTGCAAGCAGCATGAGAATATCGTAGGGATTATCCCCCGCTTCCACCGCCGTGGTCAGCGTCCTGCTTGCGGGTGTGGGCAGGTAACCGTCCGCATTGCTCACGTCGCGTGCAGCGTTTGCGAGCTGCGCCGTCGTTGCAGGGTCCAGATAGCCGGAGGTGCCGTAAACGGCGTTTGGCGAAAGCTGCGAGAAGGTCCTCGCGTTTTCGTAATTTACCACTACGGTCGCGCTGAACGCGGAGGGGTAAGCCGAGGCATAATACAGCTTGGAACCTCCCGCAAACACCACCTCGATCTTGGCCGAAGAACCTGAGAAATTTATGCTGCCTTCATAGGGCGAACTGTAATCCACAGTCGTTCCGTTGATTTTCAACGAGCTGCCCGTAAAATAGATCGTAACGGGCACGCTGCTGAAATTCGTGTCGTCCGGCAGCTGTGCGTAACTGTAATAGGAGGTGTAGGTGGCATCTTCTTCCGGGTTGTACACGCTGACTGAACCGTTCACGAAGGTCGTGTCGCCGCTGACGATGGTGATGTCGCCATTTTCCGCCAGCGCCGCGGCATTGAAGCCAAGCACGAGGGCCAGCACCAGGAAAATTGCCAATAGTCTGCGTTTCATGTCGTTTCTCCTTTCATGTCGCTATGTGTTTTCGCGGCGTTCCGCATGGGCTTCGCTATTCGGCAGGCTCGGCCCAAACCGTGTAAATCCGTTGACCGTTGTCATATTCAACCATAATCTCGTGCTGCGCTCCACCACTGAAATCCAGTTGGAGCATGACGGGCGGCTCAAGCGCGACGGCCTCGCCGTTCAGCAGGAGCCGCGTCCCGTTGAAGCTGATGAGCACCGGCAGTGCGGAAAGATCGACATCGCCGGGCAGTATCGCGTGCGCAAAATATTCCTGCACGGTCTCCCCCGATTGCCCGTCATAGACCGCGGCCACTTCCACCGTAAAGTAATAATCGTAATAGGTCAGATAGATGGCCCCCGGCACCGCCAGCTCCTCGTCGATCTCCACGCGCTCCGGCGTGGGGGAGACTTCGGGCGGGGGCGTGTCCTGCGTTGCGGCATCCCTGCTTGCGCAGCCCATGAGGGCAAATGCCAGAAGCAGGCACAAAAGGAGCGCAAAACCGTGTTTTTTCATACGATACCTCGCTTTATCCATGTTTTTCATTCCGCCCGAAGCGCCGCGTTCAGGGATATGCGCATGGCCCTGCGCGCGGGAATAAGCGCCGCAAGCAGCGCTGCAAGGCCCGCAAAGGCCACGCCCGCCAAGGCGAGCCAGAGCGGAATAACGCTTGCCACACCATCTTCCAGAAACAGTAAAGGCAGCAGCCTTTGCATCAAAAAGCTCAGGCCGAGGCCCGCAAGGCCGCCCATGATGCCTATCATCGCCGCCTCCGTCAAAAACAGGGCGGAAATATCCCCAAGTTCGGTGCCGATCACCTTGAGCACGCCCACCTCGCGCGTGCGCTCCGCGATGCTCATCATCATGGTGTTGGCCACGCCTATGCCCGACACCAGCATCGCCACGAGGCCGATCGCGCCCAGCATCCCCTGTATGCGACGGGACTGCACGCGCACCGTTTCGAGCATGTCGTTAAGAGAGTAAGCGTTAAGCCCCGCGTCACGGATGAGCCTGGCGATGCGCTGCACGTCCCCGGCCTCCTTCACTTTGACCCATACGAGCTCGTAGGTCTTTTCATCGTTTTGCCCCGCGCCGCCGCCGTTTGCGGCAATAAGCTCCTCAAGGCGGGCGACGTCCATGAACGCCGCGGTTGTGAAGGTGTTGTTGAGCGTGGAGCAGATACCCGTGACCGAAAGCGTGTAGAAGCCGCCCGAAGGCAGCGCGCGCCCGTCCGCATCCGCTTTCTGTTCGCCCGAAAGGTTCGCGTAATCGAAGGTGAGCTTGATGTTCACGGCGAGCGGGTCCACCAGCGCGTCCCCGTTTTCATCTACCGCCGCCACCCAGTCCCGCCCGGGGTCGGAGAAGGTCGCCGCCACATCGTTTGTAAAGAGCGCCTCGGGGCGCTGCCGCAGGCCTATGCCGGGCGCTTCGCCGCGCTCGGGCACGAGGCCGAAGCTTTGCGCCGTCAAAAGGTCTATGCCGTAGAGCCTCACCATGTTCACATAACCGCCCGCCTTGATATAGGCGGATTTCTGCACCACGGGCGTCACCGCCTCCACGCCCTCGATGTCCTTGAGGGCCGCGACGGCCTTGTCGTTGAGCAGCGCCACGCGGTCATTGAGCGTAGTGTCCGCCATGGTGACGTCGATCTTCGTCAGGCTCCCCATCGCCTCGATGCTCTCCCGGTAGGACTGCTCATACCCAAGGCCCACCGAGACGAGTACGATCACGCACATGACGCCTATGGTCATGGAAAGCGCGGTGAGCGCCGTGCGCGACCTGCGCCGCCACAGGTTGACGGCCCCATAGCGAAAGAGATCGGAAAATCTCATACCCTGCGCCCTTTTTGGAAAAAGAATACTGCGGCGACGATAGCGGCAAGGCCGCCTAATATAATCAGCGTCAAGGCCCACCACGGGAGGGCGTTCGTGCTTTCTCCGGCATCGGGCGCGGGTGTGACGTCGCTTTGTATCGCGGGGATCGCTTCCGCCACGTTCAGGGGAACGATCACCTCCGCGGTATACCGCTGCCCGTTGGCGTCCTCATAGGAAACGATGAGCTTGCCGTTGAACGCGCCGATTTTGCTGGGGTTCACCTGAATGTCCGCGCCGAGCGTGCCGCCGGGCAGCAGGTCGCCCCCATAGTAGCTCTGTGCCATGGAAATGCCCTCGAGCGCCACGATCTGCAAGTTGAGCGCTTTCGCGCGGCCCATATTGACGATGTTGAGACCGACGGAGATCGGCGAGCCCTCATTTTGCGCGCCGTAGATTGTGGGGCTGTCCACCACCACGTCCATAGGTTGGCTGACGGGGATCATGATGTTCTGCGCCGCCTTGCCGGCGACGCCCTGCTCCGTTTCATAATTGAGCGTAACGCCGATGGCCGTGGGCCCCACCTGCGCGCCCCGCCTTGCGGTGATGCGAAACTCCAGCTCCGCGGTTTCTCCCGGTGCGATCGCGCTCACATAGGCCGCGTCGCTGCTGCCCTGCGCGAGCATAAGCGAATCGCTGTTTGCAAGCGAGATGCTCGCGATGTTCTTGAGCGAAGTGTCGGATTTGGCGTTGTTGACGATCGTGAGGCGCAGCACCGCGTTGTCCCCCGCCATGAGGCCGGAGACCTCCGCGTCGTTTACGAGCAGCCTGTAGCCGCTCACCATCACGGACATGGCCGTTTCAAGCCCTTGCGCCGCGGCCTCGTACCCGTTTGTAATGTAGATATAGGTCGAGAAGGCGCACTGCGCCGCCGCGCCGTTCTCATAGTAGGTCGCGAGGAATTTGATAGGCTTGTTGCCCGAGGTTGCGTATGCCGAGACCCGGAAGGTGTACTCAATGTAGTTGATGGCGCCGGAGCCCCACGCGGGAACGTAGCGCCCGTAATTGATGTTTTCCGCCACGAACGGGAATTCGTCCAGGGAAGTGGAAATGACGGGCGAAATGGTCACGTCCGTCAGCGCGCCGCCTTTGTTGATGACGGGCACGCGGATCTTGACCGTGTCCTTCGGCTTGGCAATCGGGGATTCTATGACGCCGCTCTGGTTTGCTGCCGCCACCTGCAGCGGCCCGAAGCTCGTAACTGTGCCGGACGCGCTGCCGTCGCTCATGAGCGTCACGTACACGCAGAGGTTGAAGGTGACGTCCTCCTGAATGTTCGTGCCGTTGACGTCGTCATAGCGCCACACGGTGGCGCTCACCTTGAAGTTGACCGGATATACGCCCTTCACCACGAACTGGCTGATGCGGAAATCGTAATAGATTTCCGCAGTGGAATTGTAGGACATATCGTCGAGGTGCCGCGTATAGCTGGCGTTGATCAGGTCGAAGGGCCAGTTCTTCACGGAGTTGTCCGTCGGGATGGCGGGTGAAACGGTGATGTTCCTGAGCATATAGCGCTCGCTGGGCAGATACTCGCGGTTGACCGCCACGGGCAGGATGATCGTCACGACGTCGCCCGGATCGCCCTTGGGGGACTGCGCGCCGACGTCCATCAAAACGAGCGCGTTGGCGTTGCTGGGGATGACGACGATGTCCGTATTGGGCGTTTCATCCGCCACGGGATTTGCGCTTTGCGTCGGCGAGGGTGTGGGCGACGGCGTCGGGGTCGCGCCCGGCGCGGGCGTATCGTCGGCAAAGGCCGGCGCGGCCGCGGTCAGGAGCATCAGCGCGCACACGAACAGCGCGATCGTTCTTTTCGTTTTTTCGTTCACTTGATTTCACCCTCCAGAGTCGTTTTGCATATCTTTCCGTCGCCAAGGCATACGGTCCTATTGGCGTAGCGCTCCATTTCCCGGTTGTGCGTGACGAGCAAAAACGTCGTTTTCTCCCGGCTGAACAGCTCGCATAAAAGCTCCATCACCCGCTCGCCGGTGGCCGAATCGAGGTTGCCGGTCGGCTCGTCCGCCAGCACGACCGGCGGCCCGGTGATGATCGCCCGGGCGATTCCCACGCGCTGCTGCTCGCCGCCCGAAAGCTCGCCCGGCCTGTGCGAGAGATGCCCGCTCAGCCCCACTTTCAGGAGCGCCTCCTCGGCAAGCTCCCGCCTTCGCTTTGGCGGCACGCCCCGCACCGCCAGCGGCAGCGCCACGTTTTCCAGCGTCGTGTACTGCGGCATGAGGTTATAGGACTGGAAAACAAAGCCGATGTTCTTTCGCCTGAAGCGCACGCGCGCCTTTTCATCCATGCGCTCGACGTGGCCGCCGCATATTTCCACAATTCCCTCCGTGGGCGTATCAAGGCCTGCAATCAGGCTCAGTAGCGTCGATTTGCCCGAGCCGCTTGGCCCCGTGATGCACACGAATTCGCCGCGCGCCGCGCTCAAATCCACGCCGTCGAGCGCGCGCACGACGCCGCCGCCCACGCGGTAATGCTTTGTCAGCCCCGCAGCGCGGATGATGTTTTCCGTTTCCATCATGCCGCTCCCTTCGTTAAAGCGCCTTGCACCCCGTTTGCGCCTTCATCCGGAGGCGGAAGAACCCAGTTGCGTTTTTCTTCAATCAGGCCGAATTTCACCTTAATCCGGGTGAGCCTGCACGTCCACGGCCCGGCGAGCGCCCAGAGCACCAGGAATGTGCACAGCCCGTGGCTCACGTCGAAAACAACGCTCGACGCATACGCCGCAAGAACCGTCCGCCATGTGATCGGGTCGACGTAGCCTACGATGAAATAGAGGTTCATCACCCAGCCGTAGGCGATGCCCGACAAAAAGCCGAACAGGCACAGCTTCATGGGTGCGTGCTCGGTAACGGAGCGCACGAAGCGCAAAATATCCCCTCCGCTCGTTCCCTCCGGGCAGAGCTTTTGCCAGAAGCGCCCTCTGAAATGCCGTTTGCTCCCCTTCCCCTCAAATGCGCCGGCCTTATTCATCAGCCCCGAGGCAAAGCCGATCATTCCCCAGCAGAACATCTGCCAGGGTGTCCACGGCCCCTGTCCGAAGATGAAGTTGCTCACGAAGCCCGTCAGCGCGCCCGTCATAAAGCCGGCCTCCGGCCCAAAGGCGACGGCGGTTATGATCACGATCGCAGACACCGGCTTGAAGTTGGGCAGGGGAATGATTGCGAACACCGCGCGCCCCACGACGCCGAGCGCCGCCATGACCGCCATGGGCAGCATCTCCCGCGCGCGCGGCTTCCTTTTGTCAAACACCAGGTAAAAAGGCAGCGCGCACGCCGCGAGGAACACGAGCGCGAGGAGGATGTCCGAGTTGAGCACAACATAATCCCAAAACGTGCGCTCCCCCACGACGTTCACCGTCGGGCGGTGGCGGTGGAAATAGTTGAAGCCCACAAGCAGCGGCGGAAGAACCAGCGCGATGACGATGGCGGTGAGATTGGTCCTCCTGTTCACAAAAAGCTTTTGCATGACGACGCCACCTCCTCGCTCGTGATGTCATAGGGAAAATAATCCTTTGCAATCAAGTTTGCGGGCGTCGTATAAAAGCGATTGCCCGCGAAAAACGCGTGCGGCTCGTCCTCGGAAATCACGTATCCGTCAAAGAGCATCAGGCAGCGCGTGGCGTACTGCGCCGCGAAGGCCGCGTCGTGCGTGACGCAAAGCAGGGATACGCCGCATCGGGTAAGCTCCGCGAAGAGAAGCGCAAGCTCCCGCTTCGCGTACGCGTCAAGCCCCTTGGTCGGCTCGTCGAGCAGCAGCACGTCCGCATCCCGCAAAAGCAGCTTCCCGAGCGCGAGCCTTTGCGTCTCCCCGCCGGAAAGGTCATAGGGGTGCCTGTCAAGCAGCGGCGCGAGCCCCATCCTCTCCGCCATTTGCGCGGCCTTTGCGGCATTCTCCTGCGCGCTCTCGAGAAGCTCCCTCTCCACGGTGTCAAAACAGAACAGCGCCCTCGCGTTCTGCGGCAGCATGCAGAGCTTTGTATCCTTCGCGCGCTTCGTTTTGCCGCGATAAGGCTTCTCGAGCCCGGCAAGCGCGCGCAGCAGCGTGGTCTTTCCCGCGCCGTTGCCGCCGAGCAGGCAGGCGAATTCCCCTTTTTTGAGCGTGAGCGACGCGCCGCGCAGCACGTCCCGCCCATGCCCTTCGTACCGGAACCACAGTTCCTGCGCGGCGAGCGCCTCCACCCCCGCCGTGCTTTTCCCGCCCCGCTCCGCCGCGCGCTGCGGTCCTGTATCCTTCATCAGGCCGCGCAGCTTTGTCCGCGCGTCCCTGACGCTCAGCGGAAGTTCATCGCAGCCAAGCTGCGCAAATATGCGCACGCAGTCCGGCATGGCGAAGTATATCCTGCCTTCCTCCGAGGCGTTCGAGAGCGAGGCGGCAATCTCCCCAGGCGCAGCACAGGCGACGATGCGCCCGCGCTCCATGGTGACGAGCGTGTCGGCGACAGGCAATATATCGTCGAGCCTGTGCTCGCTCACAAGCACCGCCACGCCAAGCTCCTTGTTGACGCGCGCAAGCGCGTCGAGGAAGCTTTTCGCCGCGAGCGGGTCGAGCATGGAGGTCGGCTCGTCGAGGATGAGCAACTTCGGATCCATAACGAGCGCCGAGGCGAGGTTGAGCATCTGCTTCTGCCCGCCGGAAATTTCGCCCGTTTTTTTGCGAAACCAACCCTCCATCCCGAAAAACGCCGCCATCTCGGCCACGCGCCTTCGTATCATCGGCACGGGCAGCCCCAGATTCTCCGGCCCGAAGGCCAGCTCATGCCATACGAAGTCCGTCACGATCTGGTTGTCCGGATTCTGCTGCACAAAGCCGATTTCGCCCGCGGCGGCTTCCTGCGCAAGGCTTTCCACATCGCCATCTCGATAGAGCACCCGCCCCTCCCGCGCGCCTACGGGGATAAGCCCCGGCTTCGCGTGGCGGATGAGCGTGGTTTTGCCGCAGCCGGAAGGGCCGCAGAGCACGGCGTATTCGCCCTCCCCTATGGAAAAGGAAACGCGATCCAGCGCGCGCACAGGGCCGTTTGGGTACGCAAAGCTCAGTTCATCAAACCGAAGCAGCGCCAACGGATCGCCTCCCTTCCTTCGAGGATGCCGGGCAGCGCCGCGAGCAGTCCGAACAGGACGAACTGCGTATAGCTCGGCGCGCCGTGGAGCACGGCCGTCATGCGCGGATAAAAATCCATATATCCGTGCCCGAATACGCGCGCAAGGGCGCAGACGCCTGCAAGCGCCAATACGGCGGCGAGCATGCCCGCGTCGCGCGAATCGAAGCGGAAGAGGTGGAAGGTCGTCCTTCTCTTCATGCCGTAGCCGCGCGCCTTCATGGAATCGGCTGTTTCCACGGCCTGCTCCATGCTCATGCCCAGCAGCGCGGAAAGCTCGCGCATCGCGGCTTCCAGCTTCTGCGTGAGCCGCGCGGGTTCCCCGGAGAGCATCCGCCGCGCCTCTTTGATCTCCCCCGCGTTCCTCTGAAGCTGTGGGATAAAGCGCAGCGTCATCGTGATCAAAAGCGAGGCCGAGGGAGCGATCTGCCCAAAGAGATACAGGAATTTATCCGAGGTCATGACCTCCTGATAACAGGCAAACCACATGATGATCGCGGCAAGCAGCCCGGCCGAAACAAGTCCGTACGAAATCGCCTCCAGCGTGATCCACTGGTCGAAGAGCAAAAACAGCATCGTGACGCCCCTGTGGTTGAAAAGCGGGTTCGCAAGCGCCACGAAAAGGAACATCGGCCCCACAAAGCGCATCGTTTTCCCAAGGGCTTTCGCGCCGCGGAGCAAAAATAAAAACCACGCCGCGCCCATAAGGGAAAGAAAAACCGCAACCGGGTGGACGCAGGCGAGCGTCAGCCCCAGCATCCCGATAAAATAGCACAGGCTGACCGCCGGATGCAGCGTGGAAAAGAATCTCATCTTCAAATCAGTCATGCGTATTCTTCCAATCCTCGGCGCCGTCCCACCAGCCCGAATCGAGATCAAGCCCGAGGTCGCAGGTATAATTCCATTCAACGACGTCCCCGGCCTTCAAAAAATACACGCCGCAGCCGTAATTGGGGTACCAGCCGTTCACGCAGTACATCCAGCCGCTCCAGCGGCCGCCGTCGAATTCGTACAGGTTGTTGATGCCTTCTACATACGCGCCGCTTTTCGTGCCGCTGTACTCCATGTGCAGCTTGTATTTATCCCGCGTCCGGATGAGCACGTCCAGCACGGTGTCGCCCTCCTCGATTTCAAAGACGGTGGCCGGGAGGATCACGCCGGAGGCGGGCACGATCCCCGCCCATTTCGATTCAAGATGCATGCCGTTTGCCACCGCCGTATCGCAGCGGATGGTCATGGTAACGGTGTTCCCCTTGGGCGCAGGCGTGGACGCTATGGTCGGCACGGGCGTTGCGGATTGCCCCGGCGCGGAAGTCGTCCGGTCTCGCGCAGGCGTATTCTGCGGGATAAGCGGCGTGGCAGCCGTATTTCCGGCGCCATCCACATTGGGCGGTTCGGTGGGCGCGCTTCCCTGCTGGTAGAACTCCTGCACGCTGTCGGGCGTGGGCTGCGGCGTCAAAACAACGCCGTCGCCGCCGCTTCCCGCATCCGTTTTGCCGAAGCTGAACGCGTCCGCGAACCACGCATACCATGGTTCGGGCGTCGCCTCGGCCGCGTCCCCGATGAAGTTTTCATCCTCGAGATAGTCCAGATCCAACCCGGCGGACCATTCGCCCACGGAAGCGCTTTGCGCACACGCGGCGGCACCGGCCAGCATAATAAGGACGAGCACCCATACGACGATTTTCTTTATTTGCCTCATGTCGGTCTCCTCTCCCCCAAATAAGCGAAACAAAAAACAGCCGTGGCAATCCATACGAATCGCCACGGCCGTTATTTCCGCAATCGAACGCCCTGCAAAAATGCAAAGCACATGTTTAAACCATTGTAGGTCTTCTGGCTTGCGTTTATGGAGGAGTTTTACCCCTCCTGCGCACGGATCATGCCTTCCCGGTTTCCCAGTGACCGGCTTTCGCCGACGATCCGATACTCAACGCTCACAGCGGCGGTACCGCGCGGGACTCACACCCAACTTCCCTTGTTCATTCCCATGGCAGTCAAACCATGGAACCACAACAGCGATATTTACTTTGTTGTGACTATTACAGTCCACAATAATATTACATAGCGACACCTCCATTTAAGGATAATCTGAAATGACCCGTCCTCCCCGTCTGGGAATCTCATGCCGCGCAGCGCTCATCAAGAGAGACAGTCTTCTTCGCCGCCTGCGCTGTGCGCGGATTTTCCATTGACCCAATAGAGCACATAGCACTCCGTCATCTCGCCGAGATACAAAAACAGGTTCTCGCCCATTTCGATGTGCTCCCCAAAGAGCAGATCCGGGATGAACAGCCTGGCGCTCGTTCTGCGCGCCCCGTTGAGCGTGATGCCATCCCGCACCGGCGCGTCGCGAAACGCCTTCGCGGCGGTTTCAAGGCCGGGGAGCTTGAGCAGTTTTTCCAGCCGCTTGAGCTCCTTTTCTGCGTCGAGATATACGAGATGGTCTTCATCCTTGAACCAGTTGATGTTCATAACGGCCCTCCTTCGGTGCACCCGGTTTATTTCCAAGTAAAATAAAAGCCGCGGAATTATCTCCACGGTCATCGACAAGCAAAAAAGCACAAAGCAGCCACTTTGCTCCGCTTCCGACTCCAAATCCCCGTGGAGAAGCGTGCTTTATGCAGGTCTTCTGGCTTGCGCATCTTCGTTCTGCTCCGCCTTCCCGATTTCTCAGTGGCCGGCGATAAAATCGCCCGTGGAGCTTCGCTCGCGCTTACAGCGGCGGGACCGCGCGGAATTCTCATCCGCTTCCCTCTTGGCCGCCCCAAAGGGGCGGAACACAAAGCATTTCAATATTGAATTGCTATCATCATAGCATCCGTTACGGGGTATTTCAACCCCTTGCAGCCTATATAGCAATAATAATAACGATTCCGGTTTTTATGCGCGTCCGGCGGCCAAGCCCGCTTATTGTGCTATGATGGGCGAAAAAATTGCCCCGGTCATACGAAAAAGGCCGGGACAATAAAGGTTTTGTTTTGCTTTACTGCCCTTCGTATGCGACGAGTATGATGTGCTTCTTGCATTTCCCCCCAAAATCTCGCTCGAGTCGGATCAACTCCTGCGTTTCCTGCTCGGAAAGCTTTGCATACCGCCTTTCTTCCTCCATGCATATCACCTGCCTTTCAGGTTTAGTATGTGAAAGCGGCTCAAAAATACGCCGAATCATCCGTCGAACCGGCAAATTTGCTGCGCGCCAAGCCAGCGCGCGGAGCGCTCAAGCGATTTCGCGTCACGCATCTCCAGCGTCCATGAAGCGCCGGGCAAGCGTTGCGCGGCAAGCTCAAGCAAAGCGCGCATGTCGAGCGTGCCGTCGTCTAGCGCGCGATGCTCATCCTCTTTTCCGTTGTTGTTATGCAGGTGGAAATGCCCAATGCGCCCGCCAAGCCCGCTGACCCAGTCCTCCACAGGTATTTCCGAGCACACATTGGCATGCCCTGCGTCAAGGCAGGCGGAAAACGCGGGATGCGCCACCGCGTCGATGACCCTTGCCATGGGCTCGAAACTCTTTTCAAGATTGTTTTCGATATGCACCGCGACGGATGCATCCTTATCCCCAAGAAATTCCTTCCAAAACGCAATGGAATTATCCCGCCATGTCTCTTCCCAATAGACCTGCGGATAAAAGCCCGTGTGGAAGACGATGCGCGTTGCGCCCACGCGCCGCGCCGCGCGGTAGCAGGATTCAAAACGGCTGCGCGTCGCCGCGCGCACGAGCGAATCGAACGCCGCAGGATTCAGATCAAAAAAGGGGCCGTGCAGAGAAAGGCCGTGCTTTGTGCAGTCGCGAAGCTCTGCATCAAACGCGGCATGTGCGGCGGGAAGGTCGTCCAGCGCCTCGGACGTGCCGAAAGCGTAGCTTTCCAAGCCGGCATGGTAACGCTCCGTCAAGCCTTGCAGCGCGCGGGTATCCTCAAGCTGAGCAAAATAAATCATCATTCTCCTTACAGAAACCGCACTTAGGGCTTGAGCAGTCCGCCGAGCAATTTGAAGCAGCTCTATCCGGCAAATTTCGTCGCTTTTCATATCCGTTCACACCCCTTTGCCCGTTCTTTTGCCATTCTATCACAAGCCGAAGGGAAGCGCGAGAAAGTGCTGCGTACCGTATAAGGTCGGCCACCCCAATGTCTTGCTTGTATGATGGTCGGCCTTTTATCGTTCTTACGGAGCCGACAACGCCGTTTACAATATCCGCGGCCTTGTTGTGGAGGGGCCGCCTACCTGACATGTTTTGAGAATGCTTTGCTAAAAATCATCCATCAAC
>JAEWMV010000263.1 GCA_023393045.1 Bacillota bacterium
AGGGAGTCCCCCCTATGAGCGAAAACGCGATTGAGATGCTGCACATCACAAAGGACTTTCCCGGCATAAGGGCGAACGACGATATTTCGCTGCAGCTTAAACAGGGTGAGATTCACGCGCTGCTGGGCGAAAACGGCGCGGGCAAATCCACGCTGATGAGCGTGCTCTTCGGCCTGTACCGCCCCGACGCGGGCACGATAAAAAAGAACGGCGAGACCGTCGAGATCAAAAACCCGAACGATGCCAACGCACTGGGTATCGGCATGGTGCACCAGCATTTCAAGCTGGTGGAGATATTCACCGCGCTTGAAAACATCATACTCGGCGCGGAGCCCGCCAAATCCGGCTTCATCGACAGAGCCCGCGCGCGAAAAACCGTGGTGGAATTAAGCGACCGCTACGGCCTCAAGGTCGACCCGGACGCCGTCATAGAAGACATATCGGTTGGAATGCAGCAGCGCGTGGAGATTTTGAAAATGCTCTACCGCGATAATGAAATATTGATATTCGACGAGCCGACGGCGGTGCTCACCCCGCAGGAAATCGACGAGCTGATGGCGATCATGCGAAGCTTCACCAAGGAAGGCAAGTCCATACTCTTCATCACGCACAAGCTCAATGAAATCATGGCCGTGGCGGATCGCTGCACGGTGCTAAGAAAAGGCAAGTGCATCGGCACGGTGGATATCGCCTCCACCAGCAAAGAGGAGCTCTCGCGCATGATGGTGGGTCGCAACGTGAGCTTTAGCGTGGAAAAAGGCGAGGCGAAGCCCGGGGAGGTCGTGCTGGAAGTCAACCGCGTGACCATTCCTTCAAAAATCCATAAGAACAGCGCGGTGCGGGATGTTTCCTTCGAGGTGCGCGCGGGCGAGATCGTATGCCTTGCCGGTATAGAGGGAAACGGGCAGACGGAGTTCGTGCACGCGCTCACGGGCCTTGAGAGACCCGGCGCGGGGCATATCAACCTCTTGGGGCGCGATATCACCCGTTCCCCCATCCGGCAGCGCTCGAAGCTCGGCATGAGCCATATCCCGGAGGACAGGCATAAGCACGGGCTGATACTCGACTTCACGCTCGAGGAAAACCTCGTGCTGCAGCGTTACTGGCAAAAGGATTTCCAGAATCATGGCTTCATTAAAAAGAACGAAGTCAGAAGATATGCCGAATGCCTGATTGCGCAATACGATATCCGAAGCGGCCAGGGCCCCGTCACATCGGCGCGCAGCATGTCCGGCGGCAACCAGCAAAAGGCCATCGTCGCCCGCGAAATCGACAAATACCCCCGCCTGCTCGTCGCCGTGCAGCCTACGCGCGGACTCGACGTGGGCGCGATCGAATACATTCACAAGCAGCTTGTGGCGCAGCGCGACGCGGGCGCGGCCGTGCTGCTCGTTTCCCTTGAGCTTGACGAGGTCATGGATGTGAGCGACCGGATACTCGTCATGTACGAGGGCGAAATCGTGGGCGAATTGAATCCGAAGGCGACCAGCGTTCAGGAACTCGGCCTGTATATGGCGGGCGCCAGGCGGACGCAAACGGCGTCTGCCGGACAAGCGAGGTGAACGGTATGGCATGGTTTCTAAAACTGATTAAAAGCAAAGGATTCACAAGTTTCCTGGCCTCCCTTGCATCCATTGCGGTGGGGCTTGTCGTGGGCATGATCGTGCTGCTCTTCTTCGACGCATCGCATGCCCTTTCCGGCATGGGAAAGATCGTCGTCACGGGCGTATCGACCCTTCCCAAATTCGCCAAGGTGCTCTACCAGGCGGCTCCGCTGATCATGACGGGCCTTGCCGTGGGTTTTGCGTTCAAGACGGGCCTTTTCAACATCGGTGCGTCCGGGCAATATACGCTCGGCGCGTTCTTCGCGCTCGTATGCGCGCTGGTGTTCAAGCAGCCCTGGTATATATCCCTGCTGGCGTCCATGCTCGGCGGGGCGATCTGGGGCGCGATACCCGGCATATGCAAGGCCTTCTTCAACGTCAACGAGGTCATCACCTCCATCATGTTCAACTGGATCGGGCTCTTCGTGGTCAATCTTGCCCTGAGCAACATGGCGGGGTATCTCGACGTGGGCAACAGGACGCTGCCCATCACGTCGGCCTATATCATCCCCAAGCTCGGCCTTGACAAGCTCTTTAACTCCACCTATATGAACATCAGCATATTCATCGCCGCCTTCTTCGCCGTCCTCATATGGATCGTCCTCACGAAGACGACTTTCGGCTACGAACTGCGCGCCTGCGGCTACAACCGCAGCGCGAGCGTATACGCGGGCATCAGCGCCAAGCGCAGCATCATCCTTTCGATGATCATCTCGGGCGCGCTCGCGGGTATCGGCGGCGGGATATTCTATCTCAACGGCACTTCGCAATACACCATTGAAAAGGCGTTGCTGGACATGGGCTTCAACGGCATACCGGTCGCACTGCTCGCCACGTCCCATCCGCTCGGAACGATTTTCAGCGCATTTTTCATCTCCTACATACAGGTCGGCGGCGAGGCGATGCAGCCCGTGTTCGTGACGGAGATCATCGACATCATCGTGTCCGTCATCATCTATCTCGCGGCGTTCGCTCTGCTGATGCGCGGCGTCATCGCAAGGTTCATCAAAGCGGACGAAGGCAATGTCAACGCAGAGCCGGAGCCTGACGCGCCGGGGGATGATTCAGAGAATACCGCAAAGGAGGGAACGGCGAAATGAGTCCCGAAATCAAGCTTGTTGCCGATATATTGAGCTCCACCATCCTCTTTGCGGTTCCGCTGCTGCTCGTGGCAATGGGCGGCATGTTCTCGGAGAGGAGCGGCGTGATCAACATCGCGCTCGAGGGCATCATGCTCATCGGCGCGCTCGCGGGGTCGCTCGCTCTGCGCGCGCTTAACATGGGCAGCTTCGGCGCGGCCAATCCGCAGCTTGCGATGCTCATCGCGATTTTCATTTCCGCCCTTTGCGGCAGCGTCTTTTCGCTGCTGCTCGCGTTCGCCTCGATTCATCTTAAGGCAGACCAGACCATCGGCGGCACCGCGCTCAATATGCTTGCCCCCGCCGTCGCCATCGTCTTGACATGGGCGATACAGGGCCAGGGACAGAGCACCATCATACTGCCGACTTGGATACGCATCACGCCGGCCGCTTTGGGCATCGCGGAAAACACGGGGAGCTTCTTTCAATATTTCGCGTTCAAGAGCTTCTACCTCACTTTCCCCGTCTGCGTGCTGCTTTTTATCATCGGCACGGTGCTGCTCTACAAAACGCGCTTTGGCCTGCGCCTGCGCTCCTGCGGCGAGCATCCGCAGGCGGCCGATTCCGTGGGCATCAACGTCTATAGGATGCGCTATGCGGGCGTCGCCATATCGGGCTTCCTCGGCGGCATTGGCGGGCTTGCCTACACGGTTGCCGCGGGCTCCGCTTTCCAGTCCACCGTGATGGGATACGGTTTCCTCGCCCTCGCCGTGATGATATTCGGCAACTGGAAGCCGCTCAACATTCTGGGCGCGGCGCTCTTCTTTGCCCTCTTCAAGGTCATAAGCTCCATGAGCGCGAGCATCCCTTTCCTCCCCAGCTTCCCCAACATAAAATCAAGCGAGTATATTTACCTGATGCTTCCCTACATCGTCACGATGGTGATCCTCATTCTCACCTCAAAGAAATCGAGGGCGCCAAAGGCCGAGGGAATTCCATACGACAAAGGAGAAAGATAGCCCATGGCAAAGCTCTATTATCGCTATGGCGCGATGAGCTCAAGCAAAACCGCAAACGCCATCATGGTCAAGTACAACTATGCGGAGCGCGGGCAGAACGCGCTGCTCGTCAAGCCCCGCGTGGATCTTCGCGACGGCGTGCATACGATGAAATCCCGCTCCGGCATACGCGAGGAATGCGTGCTGTTCGATGAAATCGACATCGCCGCCGTCAAGGCGCATGTTTATGACTGCATTATCGTGGACGAGGCGCAGTTTCTGACCAAGGAGGAAGTGCTCTTCCTCACGGACGTCGTCGACCTCTACAACGTGCCCGTCATTTGCTACGGCCTTCGCGCGGACTTCTCAGGCAACTTTTTCCCCGGCAGCCTCTGGCTCATGGCGTGGGCGGACACCATCGAGGAAATCAAAACCATCTGCTGGTGCGGGCGCAAGGCCATCTGCAACGCGCGGCTCGACGGAAGGGGCGGCATCACAAAGATCGGCGAGCAAGTAGTGCTCGGCGCGGACGATAAATACATCAGCCTATGCAGAAAGCACTGGCGCGAGGGAGATCCCGGCCCGGGGCTGCGCGCGAACGAAGCCAAAACAAAGCATAAGGACGAGGCCAAATGAGATTTTACGTTGCAAGCGGGCTTGAAAATCTGGTGAGGGTCAAGCGCGCGCTGGAAAAAATACGCTCTCTCGGGCATGATGTTTCCTACGACTGGACGCAGCACGGTGACGTACGCACGAAGGGCACGGATGCTCTCAACGCCGTCGCGGGCAGCGAGACGTTCGCCGTCATGGATTCAGATCGCGTGCTGATACTGCTGCCGGGCGGAAAGGGCACGCATACGGAGCTTGGCATCGCGCTCGCAAGCCGCGCCAACAAGCGGATCATACTGTGGTCCGAAACGGGCGAGGAATTTGAAAGCAACAAAAACACCTGCGCTTTCTACCACCACAGCGCCGTCGAAAAGCTCCGCTGCGGCTTTGAGGAGCTGCTGAGTTTTATCGAAACCATCTAGTTTTTTCGCCATAAAGCAAATGAAAAGGAGCCCTGCGGCTCCTTTTGTTTTCATTTTAGTTTGGTCTATCCCTTGTTGCCGCCGAAAAGCCGGGTGAAGAACGCGCCCACGGAGGCAAAGAAGTTCTTGATGCTCTCGCCGATTTTTGTGAGCGTTTCCTGCGCGCTCTTGGCCTTGTTGACGGTTTCCGCGAGGTTGATGAGTTTCTGGCGCAGTTCGTCCACATCGAGCTTCTCAAGGCTCCTGCAGAGCTTCAAAAGCTGCTCGACCTGCGCGTCGGAGATGACCACGTTGTAGTCCGAGGCGATGCGCCTGATTTCGCTGCGCACCTCATCGTCCGTCATGGTCTGGGTCTGGTCGAGTATCTTCTTGAGCTCGTTGACGATCTGCGAGGCTTCCTCGCTGCCGATGTACTCGGCGAGGTCGCCCGTCGTAATCAGCTCCTCCACGCCCACGGTCTTGGCAAGCTCGGAGAGCGTTTCGCCCGTGATGTCCTCATAGGCCTTGTATATGCCTGTAAGCGCCGCAGTGCCGGACACCGGGAAGGGCGCGCTCACCATCACCTTTGCGTCCGTGATGCCGGCCGTAACAAGGGCGTTGGTGTAAAGCTCGGACGTGCACCAGTTGATGTTCTTCGTGGTGATGTCGAGACCCTTGCCATCTTCAAGTATTGTGATGTACACGCAGGAAAGCGCCACGCTGCCGATTTTTCCCTCCGGCGCGATGCCCTCGAGGTAAGCGCGCTCGTTTGCATTGGTCACGATAATTTCGGGTACTTCTCCCTGCGTGAGGCCGAAGTCCGCATAAATCTGCGCCTTCTGCTCGGCCGTGAGATCCGCGCCGATGGTCACGCGCGCATCCCCTTCCTCATAGGCCAGCGCAATTCCGGAAAAGCCGCCCAATATCATGACCGCACCGAGTATTGCGGCGATGAGTTTTTTCATGAAACAACCTCCATTCCCGTCCAAGCGGGGTTCATTTGCTCAAATTATACCACTAAATCGCCTATTTTATCTTTAACGATGTGTTAATATTGCGGTTTTTGCCCAGCCGAGCACGCCTTCATGCTTCACGAGACTGTCCGTTTCACCGGACTGCAGCAGTTTGACGCGATCGCCCGGCTCGAGCGGGAGCCTGTAATCCGTGTAGTCGTAAGAACAGAGTGTTTTGTTTTCATAAAACAGCATGGAATCCGGGATTTCAAGCAGCTTTCCCGTAAAGCGCACCTTGCAAAGCGTACCGTGCGTACGCCGTTCGACCGGCTCCACTTCCCTGTGGTTCCATGCGACGCTTGCGGGCTCTCCCGCGCCCTCCTGC
>JAEWMV010000025.1 GCA_023393045.1 Bacillota bacterium
TCTCGGACATTTCCTTCACGGCGAAGCCCGGGCAGACCATCGCCATACTGGGTTCCACGGGCTCGGGCAAGACCAGCCTGGTGCAGCTTTTGCAAAGGCTGTATCTTTGCACGGCGGGCGAAATCACCGTGGACGGCGTGAACATCAACGACATCGAGCGCGGGCATCTGCGCTCCAACATCGGCATCGTGCTGCAGGAGCCCTTCCTCTATTCGAGGACGATCATGGACAACATCAGCATCGTGCGCCCGGGCGTCGGGGCCGAGGAAGTCTACGCCGCGGCGAAGGTCGCAAGCGTACACGACGTCATCACGGGCTTTGAGGCGGGGTATGACACGGTGGTGGGCGAGCGCGGGGTCACGCTTTCGGGCGGCCAGAAGCAGCGCGTGGCCATCGCACGCATGCTCATGCAAGACGCGCCCATCATCATATTTGATGATTCCATGAGCGCGGTGGATACCGAAACGGACGCCGCCATACGAAACGCCCTTCGCGAGCGCAGGACAAAGACCACGACCTTCATCATCTCGCACAGGATAACGACCTTGTGTGAAGCGGATAAGATACTCGTGCTCGAGCACGGCAAGCTGGTCGAACAGGGCACGCACGCCGAACTCGTCGCCAGAGAAGGGCTCTACAGGCGCATCGCGCACATACAAAACGCGCTCGAGGAGGACCTCGCAAGGGAACTGGGCGCAAAGGGAGGTGAGTAATATGAGCAATACCGCCATTGAGGAGCAGGATTATGACCGCGACCAAAAGGTGGATTTAGCCATCTGGAAAAGGCTGTTCCGCTATGTTCTGCGGCATAAGAAAATCTGCGTTTACTCCGTATTGGCAAACATGGGCATCGCGCTCATAGACATCGCGTATCCGCTCATGAGCCGCTATGCGATAGACAATTTCATAGAAAAGGGCACGACGCAGGGGCTGGGCTGGTTCATCGCGCTCTATCTCGTCCTTGTGGTTGTGCAGGGGCTTAGCGTGTTCGGCTTCGTGTCGCAGGCGGGGCACATCGAGATGAACGTCGCCTACGACATCAAGCAGGAGGGCTTCCGCAAGCTTCAGGAGCTTTCCTTCTCCTACTACGACAAGACCGCCGTGGGCTACATCATGGCGCGCATGGTCAGCGACATCTCCCGTTTGAGCGAAATGCTCTCATGGAGCATGGTGGACCTGCTGTGGGCCTCGACCTACGTGATAGGCGTGACCATCGCGATGCTCATCCTCAACTGGAAGCTCGCGCTCCTGGCGCTGGTGGTGCTGCCGCCGCTTGCGGTGATTTCCCTCTACTTTAAAAAGAGGATTCTCCAGTACCAGCGCAAGGTGAGAAAAACCAACTCGCGCATCACGGGCGCCTTCAACGAGGGCATCATGGGCGCGGTCACAACCAAAACGCTTGTGCGCGAGAAGGCCAATTACGATGAGTTCACGGAGCTTTCCGGCACCATGCGCACGGCTTCCGTCAAGGCGGCGGTGTGGAGCGCCGTGTTCATGCCCATCGTGATGTTCTTAGGTTCCATCGGCACGGGCATCGCCCTCTATAAGGGCGGCGTCAACGTGATGATCGGCGCGATCGGCTTCGGCACGCTTTCGGCCTTCATCTCCTATACGACGAACTTCTTCGAGCCCATCCAGCAGCTCGCGGGCATCCTTGCGGAGCTCCAGAGCGCGCAGGCCAGCGCCGAGCGCGTGATTACGCTGCTCGACACGCCTTGCGAGATCGTGGACAGCCCGGAGGTGATTGAAAAATACGGGGACAGCTTCAACCCCAAGCGCGAGAACTGGGAACCCATAGAGGGCGAGGTCGAGTTTGAGCACGTGGACTTTTCCTACAAGGAAGGGGAGTGCGTGCTGTGCGATTTCAGCCTCAAGGTAAAGCCGGGGGAAAACATCGCGCTCGTGGGTGAAACGGGGGCGGGCAAGAGCACCATCGTCAACCTCGTGTGCCGCTTCTACGAGCCGACCTCCGGCCGGGTGCTTATCGACGGCCGGGATTATAAGGACAGGAGCCAGCTCTGGCTTCAGGCAAACCTTGGTTACGTTTTGCAGACGCCGCACCTTTTTTCCGGCACGATACGCGAGAACATCGCCTACGCCAAGCGCGACGCGACCGATGAGGAAGTGCGCGCGGCGGCGCGGATGGTACGCGCGGAGGAGTTCATCCTGCGTCAGGAGCAGGGCTATGAAACCGAGGTCGGCGAGGGCGGCGCGCGCCTTTCAACGGGCGAAAAGCAGCTCATATCCTTTGCCCGCGTGATACTCGCCAACCCCCGCATCTTCGTGCTGGACGAGGCGACGAGCTCCGTGGACACGGAAACCGAGCAGCTCATACAGGAGGCCATCACCAAGGTGCTGCGCGGAAGAACCAGCTTCATCGTGGCGCACAGGCTCTCCACCATACGAAACGCGGACCGCATACTCGTGATCCGCGGCGGCAAAATCACCGAGCAGGGCACGCACAGGGAGCTTTTGAAGCTCAGGGGATATTATTACAACCTGTACACAACCCAGTTCAAAGAGGAAGCCTCCGGCGCGATACTGGATACATAGGTAAAAAAACATCTTTCAGGCAAGCCCCCGCGGCATACGCGGGGGCTTTGGTTACAATTTTCTGCCATTTTTATTAACAATCCGCAAACAGGCGGCAATAAACTACACAAATTGTACAATATATGGTAGTATTATGGTGATTACTTATTCAATCACAGCAAATTGAAGCCGAGGTAAAGATGAAACGAACAACCGCCATAGCGTTGATATTGATGTTCATGCTCGTCCTCGTTCCGGCCGTGCCGGCGAAGGCGGCGACGGATTTCAGCATCGTGCGTGTGAGGCTCACCACCAACAACGCCACCTCGATTTCCATGAGCGTGACGGGCGAGTACTTCATCAATGAAAACGGAAGGTCGTTTTCCGGCGGAAGCCTCACCCTGCGGGCCGTAAACGGTGTCATCACCGTGACGCATTCAACGGAAGGGGAACTCTTTTCCGGCAAATCCTTCTCGATAAAACGCACGAAAATGGACCCCTCCGCGGGCAGCATGTACTTCAATTCCAGAAGGTATCTCGGCCACTTCAACGTCAAGCTCCTCTCCACGGGCTATATCCAGATCGTCAACGAAGTGCCGCTGGCGCATTATCTCTACGGCGTCGTCGCCTATGAAATGAACGACAACTTCCCGATAGAGTCGCTCAAGGCGCAGGCGATCGCCGCGAAATGCTATGTTTTGATCTATGTGCTCGCCTCTCCCAATGCGGAGTACCACATCGGGGACACTTCCTCCGACCAGGTGTATAAGGGTTACAATTCGGCCTATAAGAACGTTATCAACGCGGTCAACTCCACGATAGACAAAGTGCTCACCGTGAACGGCAACATACTGTGCACCTATTACAGCGCGTCAAACGGCGGCGAAACCAACCTTGTCACCTACGCGTGGCCGAGCAAGAACGCCAACAATTCGGGTTATGATATCCGTCTGGACGATTACGATATGGCCAACTCCATGTCGCAGTGTGAGACGGTGAAAATCCCCATACAGTCCGCGGGCACGATTTCCCAAGGCATGTATAGCCTGCTGCTCGCCAAGGCGTACGCCGCGACGGGCGTGCAGCCCACGGGCATATCCACGATAAAATCCGCGGATGTGAACACGCCTAAGCTTTCGGGCACGCAGCGCAACATGTCGCAGGTGAACATCGTCATGGATGTGACGACGGACGGCGGCGTGTATACGGATGTTTCTATCAGCTTCAACGTCGCGGAGCTCTACAGCTACGGCGCGGTGTCAAACGCCAATCTGCGCTGCTATTGGGGCCAGTATTCCTCGGACGGCAGCAGCTATTATATCTATCACGTGCGCTGGGGGCACGGCGTGGGCCTGAGCCAGCGCGGTGCGCAGCAAAGGGCGAGCGCGGGTCACAGCTATACCGATATACTGGGCTTCTATTACCCCGGCGCCTCGCTTTCAACCATCACCGTACCCACCGCGCCCGACCCGGTGAAGCCGAGCACGGTGGTCAACATGACCCCCATCGGCACCGGCGTCACCACGGGGAAAATCAATATCCGCACGGGCGGGGGCACGAGCTACACCTCGCTTGGCATGATTGAAAAGAACACCGCGCTCACGGTATACGAACTGGTGAGCGGCTGGTATCACGTCGCCGTCAACGGCACGACCACCGAGGGCTGGGTGTCCGCGGATTATGTTAAATTCACGCCGGGCGCGACGGCCACGCCCACGCCTACGCCCACACCGAGCGGCTCCAACGGCGGCGGGAGTACGCCCACCATCGCCTCCTATGGCTACTGCACGGGCGAAGGGGTGAACTTCCGCACAGGCCCCGGCACGAACTATACCCAAATCAAGAAGGTCGCCAAGAACACGCCGCTCTCGATCATCGGCGTTGTGGGTTCCTGGTACTATGCGCTCTGCGGCAGCGATTACGGCTACATCAGCGCGAGCTATGTGCGGATCACCGCCGACGCGACTCCGCCGCCTTCTCCTTCCGATACGGGTGCGGGGACGCCCGATCCGTGGACATCCCCATCGTCCTCCTCGTCCGCGTCGCCGAGCCCCACGCCGACTTCGGGCGGCGGCACGACGCTGCAGACGGGTGTGATCACGGCGGACGGCGTCAATCTGCGCCAGGGTTCGGACGTATCCTTCCCCTCGATCAAAAAGCTTTCAAAGAACACTCCCATCACGATCATAGGCAGCTTCGGCAACTGGTACAGCGTGTCGGCGGGCGGAATTGCGGGCTTTGTCCACGAGGATTATGTGAAAATTACGGGCACGACCACCACGGACGGCAACGGCAACACGCCTACGAACGATTATGGCGAGGGCGCAACCACGGGCAGCGTCAATTTCCGCGTGGGTCCGGGCGCACAGTACACGGCGCTCAAGATACTTTCCAAGGGCACCAAACTCAAGCTTTATGAAATCAAGGACGGCTGGTATAAGGCTACGCTTACCGACGGCACGCAGGGCTGGGTCAGCTCCAAATACGTTTCGGTCACGGTGGCCGTACCTGAAAGCGGCGACACATCCGGCGGGAATACGAATCCGGACGCCGACAAGTCCACGGGCACGGGTGTCACGAGCGCGTCCGTCAACTTCCGCGAAGGAGCCGGCACCTCGAGCAAGGTCATCACGCTGCTTTCAAGGGGCGTGAACGTCACGCTCTACGGACTCAAGGACGGCTGGTACGCCGCGGAGTACAACGGGCGGCGCGGCTATCTTTATGCGAAGTATGTGACCGTCACCTCCACCGCGACCAACGATGATCCCGATACGGGCGGCGGCGTCATACCCGAGGGCTCGGGGACGACGGTTTCGGGCGGGCTGACGCTTGCCTCCGGCGTATCCACCGCAAAGGTGAATTTCCGCACGAAAGCCTCCTCCGCCTCGGGCAGCGCGGTTTTGCAGACATTTGCCGTGAATACGAAGTTCTATGTGCTCGGCGAGTGCGGGGAGTGGTACTACATCCTCTATAACGGCAAAACGGGCTTTGTCTACAAGGCGTACGCGAAGGTGAGCGCGTCCGGCACGGCGGGCATCCCGGCCGTGGGCGATACGCTCACGCTCGTCGCCACCTCCACCACCGCGGAGGTCAACCTTCGGGAAGGACGGGGGACGAACAGCGCGAAAATCAAGACGCTTGCGCCGAAGACCTCCGTTATGGTCTACCTCGTGCTCGACGGATGGTGCCTTGTCGACGCCGGGGGAGTTTACGGCTATGTCATCGACGATTATGTGAAGCTTTCCTGAACGGGAACGAAATGCTGTTGCATTTTACCCTCCGTGTGTATAAAATACTCCCGGAGGGTATGTTTATCTTATGGAGTTTCAATCGATTGATGTTTCTATGAAGTCCATGGTGGAAAGCTATACGAAGCCGTGGAAGCTCAAGGGTTCCGAGTATACTTTTACAAATCTCCTGATCTGGGGCGCGGACGATAAAATCAAGCTGGCCGAAGAGGGCGGCGTTCTTTTTTTCCTGCTCGACTTCAAGGCGGGATACCGCTTCATGTTCGCCCCGCTCATGCGCGATCCGCAGGGCGATTATGCCGCCGCGCTCGAGCGCGCCACGGCCTACTGCCGTGAGAACGATGTTGTGCCCGAGTTCCGGGCGATTTCAGGCGCGATCAGGGATGCGTTTATGCGATGTCCGGCCTATTCGCTCGAGGAGGACAGGGACAATTTCGACTATGTTTATACCATGGAGGAGCTGCGCGACCTTTCCGGCAAGAAGCTGCACGCGAAGCGCAACCACATCAACCAGTTCATGGCGCAGTACGGCGCAAATTACGAATACGTAAAGCTGAATCCCGATATGCTCGACGAGTGCATGGCGCTCTACAACGAGTGGCTGCAGGGCAAGGAGGACGCCGACCGCGACGCGGTGGGCGAGTACATGGCGATACGCGAGCTTATCATGCATATGCAGACGCTTCATGTCGTGGGCGCGGGTATCCGCATCAACGGAAGGCTTGCGGCCTACACGCTGGGGGAGCGCATGGACGAGGAGATGGCCGTCATCCACATCGAAAAAGCGGATACGGACGTGCCGGGGCTGTTCACCGTCATCAACAACCTTTTTGTAAAAAACGAATTTACGGACATGAAGTACATCAACCGCGAGGAGGATATGGGACTCGAAGGGCTTCGCCGCTCCAAGCTTTCCTACAATCCCGTGATGCTCATTGAAAAATTTGTGGGGAGGCCCAAATGAGCTATACGCTTCGCCCCATCACGGAGGAGGAGTACGAAGAGGCGCGCGCGCTGTGGGACGTCGTTTTCCCCGAGGACGCGCTCGGCTATTCGGCCTATTATTTCCGCGCGCGCACAAGGCCCGCATACGTTCTCGCCGCGTTTGACGGAGAGCGGATGGTAGGCGACCTGCACGCCATACCGTACCCTTTGCGTTTCGGGGATACGGTCAAGCCCTGCGCGATGGTGGCGGGCGTTGCGACACTACCCGAATACCGCCACAAGGGCATCGCGGGCTCGCTGATACGCTTCGCACATGAAAGGCTGCGCGAGGAGGGGGCCGCGGCGGCGCTGCTCAAGCCCGACGTGGATTTTTACGCGCAGTTTGGATATCTTCCCTTCGCGTATCATGATGTGTATGAGATGGACGCTGAAAAGGCGGCCGGCATGCACAAGAGCGCGCCGCACGAGCCCGACCCTGCGGCGATGCTCGCGATCTATGAGGATTTTGCCAAAGATTTTACCGGCATGATGGCGCGCACGCGCCGCGACATGAAGGCGTATATCGAGGAGGCGCGGCTTTCCGGTTTTGCCGCCGCGGACGCCGCTGCCTACGCGCTCTGCGCGCGGGAGGATGACGGCGTTTCGGTTACGGAGCTTGTGGGCAAAAATCCGCTGCCGCTCGTGTGCGCGCTTGCGGAGGAGTACGGCAGGGCCGAATTCCGCCTTCCCTCCGCGATGCGCATAGAAGGGCTTGCGCCGAAGCGCCGGATGATGTTTTCCATGATTTGCCCGCTCGATGAGGAAAAGCTGCTCTCGGGAACGGGCGCGTCGGGCGTGCGGGCGCTGCTTGACGGTGAAACAGGATCGTGCTGCACGCTGGAATTTTGTTGAGAATGTGATATTTTGGGCGCATTGCCCGTTTTTGCTTGACGCGCAGGGCCGCATAGACTATGATTTAACATAGTCTCCGGCTTGTCCGGCGGCTAAAATAACGAGTCAGGAAGGTAATGAATATGCCAGAGGGCGCCAGCAGCGGTTTATCGGAATTCTTTGCAAATAACGGGAGCATGATTATCATCATCGTGATGATGGTGGTGCTCTTCGCCGTCATGATCATACCCCAGCGCCGCAGGGACAAGAAAATCAAGGATATGCTCGCCGCCATCAAGGTGGGCGACAGGGTGCGTACCATCGGCGGCCTCTACGGCACCGTCACCAGCGTCAAGGACGACATCATCACTATTTCGGTCGGCCCGGACAAGGTGCGGCTCGTCTTCGCGCGCGGCGCGATTGCCAACGTGGAGGATTCGCCCGTCGAAAACACCATCGAGGAAGGCATCAAGTAAGGAATATGTCATGTTCCATCGAGTACCGGGGCGACCCGGTACTTTGTTTTATGTAAAAAAGCGGGGACTTCCGGATGGAAGTCCCCGCCGCGCGTATGTGGTGAATCGTATGCTCAGTTGTTGCCTGCGCTCCTGTCCACATAGTGGGTGTGGAGCAGCTCGTGCGCGGTGTGGCTGCCGGGCTTGCCGAGGAACTCCTCGTAGATCTTCTTGATGGAGGGGTTCTGGTGGCTCTTGCGGATGACCTTGGACTCGTCCTCGTCGTAGGTCGCAGCAGCGCGCGCGGCGCGCGGATCCACAAAGTAACGGGTGCGCGCATCCACGATGGGCTGGCCGCCGCCTGTCACGCAGCCGCCGGGGCAGCCCATGACTTCGATGAAGTGATAGGTCTTTTCGCCCCTGCGTATGGCGTCGAGCAGCTTCGCCGCATTGCCCGTGCCGTGCGCGATGGCGACCCTGATGTCCATGCCGGCAACGCTCACGGTGGCTTCCTTGATGCCCTCGAGGCCGCGCACGTCGCAATACTCAACGCGCTTCAAATCCTCGCCGGTGAGTATGTCCGCTACGGTGCGAAGCGCCGCTTCCATTACGCCGCCCGTCACGCCGAATATGACGGCCGCGCCGGAGGATTCGCCCAAAATCGCGTCGAAGTCCTCGTCGGGCAGGTGAACGAAGTCGATGCCGGCCCTGTGTATCATGCGGGCGAGCTCGCGCGTGGTGAGGTTGGCGTCCACGTCGCGGTACTCCTCGCGCCCGAACTCGGGACGCTTGATCTCAAACTTCTTGGCGGTGCAGGGCATGACGGACACGACGAAGATGTCTTTCGGGTCGAGGCCGTTTTGCTTTGCAAAATAGGTCTTTGTGACCGCGCCCTGCATCTGGTTGGGGCTCTTGCAGGAGGAGAGGTTGGGGATGAAGTCGGGGTAAAAATGCTCGCAGAACTTCACCCAGCCCGGGCTGCAGGAGGTGATCATGGGCAATACGCCGCCCTCCTTGACGCGCTGCAGCAGCTCCGTGCCTTCTTCCATGATGGTGAGGTCGGCGGCGAAGTCCACGTCGAACACGCGGTCCGCGCCGAGGCGGCGTATGGCGGATACGAGCTTGCCCGTGCAGCGGGTGCCGATGGGCATGCCGAACTCCTCGCCGATGGCCACGCGGATAGAAGGCGCGGTCTGGAAGACTACGAACTTTTTCGGGTCGGCGAGCGCCGCCCAGACTTCCTCCGTGGAATCCTTTTCGGTGAGCGCGCCCGTGGGGCAGGCGGCGATGCACTGGCCGCAGTTGATGCAGGCGACCTCGGCAAGGCTCTTGCCGAATTCGCTGCCGATCTGGGTCCGAAAGCCGCGGTTCTGCATGCCGATGGCGTAAACGTCCTGCACGTTGCAGCAGGCGGCCACGCAGCGGCGGCAGAGTATGCACTTGTTGTTGTCGCGCACGATGCTCGGGGAGAGCTCGTCGATGGTCTTTATCAAGCGCTCGCCGTCGAACTCGATGTCCTCGATGCCAAGCTCGTTGGCGAGGGTCTGCAG
>JAEWMV010000142.1 GCA_023393045.1 Bacillota bacterium
CTTTTTGCGCTGGGAATTGAGTGAACAAAACAAGCTGAGAGCCGGGCGCAAAAGCGCCCGGCTCTTTTCTCTCGGGGAGGAAAGTTAAATCAGCCCGCTCACCGTCACGATCATGGTTCCGGGGTTCACCGTGACATGGCCGGTTTCGGGGTTTTGCAAAAAGGTTGCGGCGGGTATGGAATACGGGGCGCAGGTCTCCTTTGGCAGCGTGAACGCGCCCGAGGCAAAATCGAACTTGCCGCAGCCCACGGGTATGCCGTTGACAGTGACGGTGGCGGTAACCGGCGCGGGGTCGAACACGTCGCTGAGCATGATGTCCGTCGCCTCCGCGTTGCCGTAGTTGTAGACGGCGAAGGTATAGGTGAGCGTTTTGCCGCTTGTGACGGGGTCGGGGGACATGGTTTTGATGATGCGCACATCCGCGTACTCCTCTGCGGTGAGGGTGCTCGAAGCCATTTCCGGCTCCGCACCCGCGACGGTGGCGACGATGTTGTTGGTGATGGTGGAACCCGGCTCGAGCGGCGCTTTGTCGTTGACGCGCGCCCTGTAGAGGATCTGCACGCTGGATTTTTCCGGGATGTAGGGGATCGTGAAGACGATGCCGTTTTCGCGCGCCACGGGCGTGAGGTCATCCCAGCTGTAGCCGTTGATGTAGTACCACGCGGGACCGATAAAATCAAGCGGCGTCACGCTCACCCCGCCCGGCAGCGAGAAGGTGCCGAGGTCGTCCTCGAGCGTCACGTCCGAGAGCAGGCCCGAAAAGGAGCCGTCGAACGTCACCATGTAAAAAAGCTCCTGGCCATAGCGGTACGTATCGCCGTGGGCGATCTTTCCCAATACAAACGGCCCCTGAAGCGCGGTCGAAGCGATGTTGGAGGCCACCTTGCCCACTTGTGTTCCGCAGCGGTAAGTCAGCCATGCCTGGTTGTTGATCCGGTCGGTCATATCCGTAACCTCTTTCTTGCATAGAATAAGCGGGTCATGCCGATATGACATTACCCGCTTCATACTATGTACCTGTCACAGCGAAGGTGACAAAGCGCAAAAACGCGCCTATGGATTCGTTCTGCACTCCGTGGAGATGTCCCGCAATATCTCGCCGTCCATATCGAGCAGCATGCAGATGTTGCGCGCGTCGCGCGGGCAGCTCTCGAGTCCCTCCGCGCGGTAGAGCCCGTAGTTCATATACCGGGCGATCACGTCCGCCCCGCGCCCGCCGGATGCGGCGATCTCCTTCGCAGCGGCGTCCATGTCCATATCCCGCAGGCCCACCACCTCGTAATGGACGCCCGCATAAGCCGCCACGCCGTCGTAATGCGTCGCAAGCACGCTGATGTGGGGGAGTTTGTTGAGCCTGCGCGTCACCGCGCGAACGATCAGCGCCCCCTCCTCGGGGTTGGTGCCGCGCGCGAACTCGTCGAGCAGTATCAGGCATACGCCCTTTGCTTTGAGCGCCGCGTCGAGCGTTTCGTTAAATTGTGCGATCTCCGCGCCGAAGCTCGATAGCCCGCGCTCTACATCCTCCCTATCCTCGGCGACGAGGTAAATTCCATCGAACACGGGCATGCGCGCCTTCTTTGCAAAGGGCAGCAAGCCCGCCTTGACGAGCATGGCGTTTAGCGCGAGGGTCTTGAGCGCGATGCTCTTGCCGCCCATGTTCGCGCCCGTGATGAGCACGGCGCCCTTTGCGGCGGCAAGGGATACGGGCGTGAATTCCCGGCCGCGCTCCTTTAATGAATCGGAAACGCGCGGGTTTATCATGTCCTCCATATCCAATTCGTCCTGTGTGAACTCTGCCATGCAGCCGCCGTAGGCGCGGGCGAGCTTTGCGCGCGCGAGTGTGAAGTCGAAATCGGCAATGGCGTCCATGCAGGAAATAAGATCGTCCAGCAGAGGGCGCAGGCTCTGGCAGATGCCCTCGCGGATGCGCCTCTCCTCCGCGTCCTCCAGGGCGGCAATATTAGACCGCTCGGCCATGAGCGCGGCGCGCTGCGCCTTGCCCTCGGCGCGGCGCAGTTTTTCCTCGACGGCGCGCTTATCCTTGCGGATGGAAAGCAAAGTACGCGAGGCCCCGTCCGGCAGATAGAAGGTGGCGCTGTGCGTGTTTTCCTGGTCGAGCAGGCGCAGCGCCTCGCTCTGCGGCCGGATGTCGATGCCCGAAAGCCCGCTTTGCCCGCGCACCCGCTCAAACACCGGGGCGATGAGCTCGCTTTGCAGACAGAAACGCTTCAATTCAAACAGTTCCGTTTCGGAAAGCGAAACCTCGCGGCATGCTTCCACGGAACGGCGGACGTCTTTCAGGGGCATCATGTAGAGCGCGAGCTTTTCGTAATCAGAATGCAGGCTTGCAAGGTGCTGCATCGTGCGATGGACGTTTTGAAGTTGGCGCAAAAGCTCCGCCTTTTCATCGGGCGCATAGAAGCGCAGGTTCGTCACCTTCGCGCGCCCGAAGGGGGAGGAAGGCTCCAGCGCCTCTATCGCGTAGCGAAAGCCGATGTTCTTTTGTGCTTCGTAGCGCATCATGCGTCAATCCCTCCGTCCTCGTTGACCACATCCATCACGGGCACGTCCACCGCCTCGCGCATGCGCGAAAGGAGTTCCGCGGGGTCCATGTGATACCCGTAGGCGGAAACCGGATTCACGGTGATGGCCGCCACCCGCACGGGGCGTGCCACCGCGAGCCGCGCGCCGCGCAGGGCAAGCTTGTCGCTCACGTCCTTTGGGAACAACAGCTTGCTCCCGTCGAGTGCTGCGATCTCCACGCCCGAAAGCGGCGCGCCCGCCTGCAGCGCGGGGCGAAGCATCGCCTCCGTCACCGCGCCGGAAACGTACGCGCCCGCGATGTCGGCAAAATCGGGGCTTCGTAGCGCATCCGTGAACGTCATGCCCTTTGGAAGGGGAACAACTTCGCCGCCACGCCTTTTCAGGCGCACCTTGGGGGTGCGCTCGTTTGCGATTTCCTCCTCGCTCCACAGGGTCTGCTTGGGCAGCGTCAAAAGCCGCACCGCGAAGGCCGTGTCCTCGACGACGACGTGGATGTCCTTTGAATAGGAAGCGCCCGTGCAGAGCACAGTCGCCTCGCTCACGGCGGGCGCGCAGAGGGATTTGCGGCTCAGCGCGCCGTCGATGATGCTCATGTGTGCGCCGAGTCCCCGGAAGGTTTCAGAAAGCGCGATGAGCTGGCTCGTCATGGAAGGCCCAGCGAGCTGTACGCTGCCGTCGCTCCTCGCGCGAAAAAGCACCACGTCGCCCAAGGGCGTGGAGTAGGCGGTCGTGCCCACGATCTCGCGCGTCACGTCGCACAAGGGCAGCATG
>JAEWMV010000001.1 GCA_023393045.1 Bacillota bacterium
GTTGAGCGCGTTGCAGGCGGTGAGTATGACGGCGAGCGCGAGTATCGCCGGAACGAGCCTGAGCCTTGTCAAAAAACCTCCTTAATAGCCTTTCTCGGCCAAGGTGTCATAGTCGGTCGGGTCGATGCGCAATCCGTTGCGGCTTGGCACATCGTCGCTCTCGGTACCCTTGGGCGAGCCGTTCACGATTTCGATGACGGTGCCCTCCGGGCAGTTTTCATAGATGAACTTGGCGGCTTCCGTCACCATCCTCAGGCACCCGCCCGTGGATTCCTTGCCGATGCCCAGCTCCCCGTCGTAATACTTGGGCCACATCTGCGTGGGGTCGCTTGTGGCATAAAGCGGAGAATGGATGTAGAGCCTGCCCTCGTAATGCGTGGCGTACTGCACGGTGCCCCCGTCCGGGAAATCGTGCCAACGCTCGCGCTCATCCGTGAGCGTATATTTGCCCGCGGGCGTCTTGTTGCCGCCGTGGGCGAGACGGTAGGTCGCATACACCTCGGTATATTCCCCGTTGTCATCCTTCTCATAAATGGTCAGGGTGAAGGAGCCCTTTTCCACATAGAGGTAATAGGGCAGCCCGTCGTCTGGCACGGGCGTGGGACTTATAAGCCCGCCCGAGGCGGGAAGGTTGTCCGTCACCTCCGGGGTGGCGGTGAAGCGCACGCCCTCGGTTCGCTCCGGCCCTTCGATATCCACGATGTCCAAAGGCTCGCCCGAGTCCCCGAGCGCACCGCATCCAAAGTTGAGCGCGCACGCGGCGCACAATAAAACCAACAGCAGCGGCTTGAAATTTTTCAAGCGCTTTTCCTCCTTAAACGCGGCGGTTGGCCGCCGTAAAAATCATGGATTTATTATACACCAAAAGCGCGCGAGCGTCATCAAGGTAACAGTTTGTTTACTTGTGCGTGAAATATAAAAAGCGCCCGTTCACGGCGCACAAGCCGCAACGGGGCAAAACACGGTTTCAATGGGGGAACGTCCTCAGCCTTCCTCCTTTAAAATGGGCGCTGCGAGCACGAATTTCTCCACCATGCGCGGGTCCTTGGGGCGTATGCTCGTGTAGCGCACGGGGTTGGGCACGTCGAACTGGCAGCCCATGGTGAAGGGCAGCTTGGTGAAGGTGGAAAGCGGGTAGACGAGCTTTACAGTTTCGCCCTCGCACACGCCCTCGTAGGTGAGCGCTTCCCGATCGAGCGTCACGACGCCCTCGCCCACATCGTCGAGCGCAAGGCTGCCGCATCTTTTGTGGAACTGCAGATACGCTTCCGTTTTTAGAGAATAGCCCTCCGCGGCGGCCTCGCGCCGTATGCGCTGCCGCTGCAGGTCGATCCACTCCGGCGCGGTGCGGGGAATGATATCCCCCTGCGCCGCCGGGTGCAGAAAGCCGAATTCATCCATATAGCCTTTATTGCCGCACGCCTCGCAGAAAACCTCGTTGCCGCGGCTGTTCATCACAAACTCCCGTGCGCAGCGCGGGCAGAGATAGAGCATGTTGTGGATACCCTCCGCGCATCTTTTGTGCGGGAAGGGAACCCGCGCGCGCTCCTGCCACGCGTAATCGTTATGGGCGAGCTTTTCGCATATCCGCGCGTAGAGTTCACCGTCGCTTAGGGAGCCGAGCGTTTCCGTGCCCGCAATCTCCTCCACCTCGGCCTCAACCCTGCCCCGCCGGATGACGGGCCCCCATTTGGGGCGCGTAAAATAGCTGCCGGAGGTGCGTATGGCATAGACCGGCACGTCGAGCAGGCGGCAGAGCTTGACGATGCTGCGATCCGGCATTTCGCAGCGCCCCGTGCCGTTGACCTCCCCCTCGGGGTAGATGAGCACGCTCGCGCCGTTTTTAATTGAGGCGCGCATGTCCCGTATGGCGGACACATCCGCGCGGAACTGCTCTTTCTCGATGCAGTGGAAAAAGCGAAGGAGCTTCGCCAAACGCTCGTCGTTAAAAAAATAATTGGTGACGACAATGTTAAAACGCTTCTTTTTGAGCGTGGGCAGCGCGAAGAGAAAATCGAGATTGGAGGAATGCGCGCCGAGCATGAGGATGGGCCCCGGCGCAAAGGCGGGGACGTTCTTTGGCGCACGGAAGTTATAGCACAGCTTCAGATAAGGCCGAAGCAGCGCGCAGACGAGCGCGTAGAGAACGCGATTCTGCCTTTTCATGCTCGCCCGTTTGTGCATGTCCCCTCCCAATGTTTTATGCGACGATGAGCATCAGTATGGGTATTGCCACGAGGCAAAGAAGCGTGGTGAGGTTCATCGCGAGCGCGTTGTACTGCTCGTCCGCGCCGGCAAGGCCGGACACGACCACGGATTGCGTCATCACAGGCATGGCGGCCTCGATGAAATAGACGCTGCGCGCAAGCCCCGTGATGCCCGCTACATGGCACATCAGGAGCATCAGCGCGGGCACGCCCACGAAGCGCATGGCGCTGCCCACCCATATAGTATAGTCGGGTTTCATGTTGCGCAAACCCGTTTCAAACATCACAAAGCCCACGTAGAGCAGCGCGAGCGGCGAGACGGTGGCGCTCATATAGCCGGAGAAGGTCAAAAGCAGGTGCGGGAGCTGTACGTCCAGCAGCACCAGCACAATGGCCGCAACGAGCGCGACGAGGGGCGGGGAGACGAGCTTGCCCAGCATTTGCCTAACGGTGAGCTTTTCGCCCGCGTCGCCCGATTTATAGATCAGGAAACTCCCCATGCTCCAGAACGCCGCCGTGTTGATGAAGTAATAGAGCATCATATAAGGCGTGCCGGGGTCGCCGAAAAGCTCGTGGATGATGGGAAAGCCGATGAAGAGCGAGTTGGAGAAGGCGCACATCACCACGAACCCGCCGAAGCGCCTGCGCGGGACTTTGATGAGCTTGGCGAGGCCCACGCTGAGGAAAAAGGTGACGATGTTAAAGAGGATGGGAACCAGAAGCAGTGCGCCCGCCTGCTCGAAGACGTCTTTGGTAAAATACTCGAACACGTTTTTGATGCACATGCAGGGCACTGCCACGTTGATGAGAAACTTGATGACGACGGACTTGTGCTCGCCCTTCATCCAGCCCGCGCGGCCGAAGAGATAGCCTACGCTCACCATCATCAGCACCAGCAGCACCGCGGAAACAGAGTCCCAGATACCGACCATCTTTTGTTTTGACCCCCATCGCGCGGTATATAAAAAACCGCGCGCCCCTCATCCGTTAAAATTTGAAGCGGGGCGGAAGCTCGTCCGCCCCGGTCATCTTCTTTACTTCGAGTTCTTTACTTCGAGATCTTGCGGCATTCGAGGTAGTATCGCTTCTCGTTTGCCTCCCCCATGGAGAAGGTTTTTCTCGGCAGCGCGCCGTCGAATATCACCGTGCGGAAGAACGCGTCCTTTTCCATGGGCGGCAGCAGGAAGCCCATGTTGCCCTCCCTGCGCCCGAGGTCGAGCGCCACGTCCTCGCCGTGGATATAGTCGATGCTCGCCTGTTTCATTTCCCTGAGCATCGCGTCGAGCGCGTTTTGCAGCGTGCCGACCTCAAGCTGCGCCGCGGGCTTTGCCACGTTGAAGAAGCCGAAGCCCTCCTTCGTGAAGAAGGGCAGTATATGCGCGCCCTTCCCTGCGGCCTGCTTCGCCGCCACGTCGCACGCGGCGCGCTCGGCAAACATCTGTACCATGCAGCCGCCGTTGTCGGCGGAAAGCTTGTCCTTAAGCCACTGCGTCGCCGCCTTCACGTCGAGGTTAAAGAGCACGCGGTGGATGGGCTCGAAGATGATGCCCGCGTCGTGCACGTTTTCAAGCTCAACGAGCGCGTAGCGCGCGGGGTGGTTTTCCTGCTCGGCGGGGGTGAGGCCGCCTTTCAGGCTTTCCCAGTTGGCCTTGGCGGTGGCGAGGGAATGGTTGCCGTCCCCCATCGCAAAGAGCAGGGGCTCCTGCTCGCAATCGTATTTCTTCCCAAACGCGGCGGGATCGGCGAGCGCCTCGAGCGCGCGCAGCACGGCGTTGATCCGCGCCCCGTCGCCGATGAAGTACCCCTCTACGTGGCCGCCGTCCTGCATCAGATCGAAATCATACGCCTTGTCCTCGGGACGGACGGACGCCGCGACGGGTTCTATCACCGTGCGCGCCGGATCGTCGATGAGCACGAGGATGTGCGGCAACTCAAGCGGCGCGTCCTTTCGGATGCGAAGGCGCGGAGGGATGCGCTCCACGACGGTGCCCTCCGTAGCGCGGATGAGCGTGGTGGAGCCTTTGGAATAATCATAGCACTCGAGGTCGAGCGCGACGACGAGACCGTTGCGGCTCCTGCCGCCTGCGGTGCGGCGCACGAACACGAAGCCCTCTCCCCTGTTCTCCAGCACGCCGGAGGCGAGGTAGCGCTTCATGGTTTCGTTGATCTTCTCGATGCGCTCTGCTTCGCCGGGCTTTTCCAGATACATTTCTGGCAGCATCAGGCGAAGCGTGGAAGGCGCGTCGCCCACGATGCGCTCCGTCTCCTCCCAGTAAGCGGGCTGCGAGGTAAACTGGTCGCACGCGACGACCGACCACCTTGTCATGTCCGTTCCCTCTTTGGGCAGGAACACCTCGGGCACCTTAACGCCCGCCGTGTTGCGATATTCGCTCATCTTCAGCCTCCGTTTGCCTTTTATTTACGCAAGCGTCGTTCCGGCGCGGCCTTCAAGCGCCTCGACCGCCTTGTCAAGCGAGGTGATGATGGCTTTTCTTCCGGGCTTGCTTTCAACGAATTTCAGCGCGGCCTCGATTTTGGGAAGCATCGAGCCGGGCGCGAAATGACCTTCTTTAATATAACGCTTTGCGTCCTCGACTGCAAGGGTGTCAAGATCCTTTTGCTCGGGCTTTTTATAATTGATGCTCACCTTCTCGACCGCGGTGAGGATGACGAGCGCGTCCGCGTCCATATCCTCGGCGAGACGCTCGCTGGCAAGGTCCTTGTCGATGACGGCCGCCGTGCCCGCGAAATTGCCCGCCTCGTCGCGCACGACGGGGATGCCGCCGCCGCCCACGGTCACCACGATGAAGCCCGCGGCATTGAGCGCCTTGACCGCGTCAAGCTCCACGATCTCCACCGGCATGGGGGAAGCCACGACACGGCGATAGCCGCGGCCCGCGTCCTCCTTCATGACATAGCCCTTCTCCTTCTCGATGCGTTTGGCTTCAAGCTCGGAATAGAAGGGGCCGATGGGCTTGCTGGGGTTCTTGAACTTGGGATCGTCCTCATCGACGACGACCTGCGTGACCACGGTGACGACTTCCTTTTTGACGCCGCGCGCGCGCAGCACCTTCGAAAGCCCCTGCTGTATATGATAACCGATCATGCCCTGGCTCATCGCGCCGCACACGTCAAAGGGCATGGCGGGCGTGGCGTCGCTGTCGCTTGCCTCGTTTTGCAGCACGATGCGCCCCACCTGCGGGCCGTTGCCGTGCGCGATGGTGACCTGATATCCTTTTTCGATGATGTCCGCGATATACGCGCTTGTCGCCTCCACTACTTTGAGCTGTTCTTCGGCGGTGGCGGGCTTGCTGGCCTCCTGCAGGGCATTGCCCCCAAGAGCAATGACGATTTTCTTCATCCGGCTTCTCCTTAAAATGTTTTCCCCGCATACAAAATTTTTTAGGGCGGGACACGATAATAGTATATTGACGCGCTCCGGGCATGTCAACGGGAAATTGTCGATTATCGATAGTTTTATTTATCAATACATGCGCGCGGATTTTTATAAGCCTGTTTTTTGCCGTCCGCGCCGCGCTTATACAAAAAAGGAGCCGGTAAAGCGGGCTGAGATAAGAAAACAAACACTGATACGATTATTGCAGATCGTATCAGTGTTTGTTATGATGAAAAATAAAATAGCAGGCATAGGAAGTGGGTACCCACTTCCTTGAGAACGTCGTTGGGTACCCAAACCCTATTTTGATTTTTAAGAACGGCCATAAATGGACGTTGGCTATAAAGCCTAAAGGACATTAATCTATGTTATACGCAAGTAAAAAAGTATGTATTAGGGATGATAGTCGAGTACGAAACTTTGATTTGCCGGGAGCATAAAGTGCGGGTATGTATGAATAAAACATGGTTATTGGGTAACGCTGACGTACCGATATGCTGTAATCTTAACAAGGCTGCAGAGGATAATGGCCAACTTCTTCAAAACAGAGAGGTGTCGGCTTGGTTATTGCGTATCGCAGAGCGCTCACAAGCTGGCTACATTGGTGATATTCATGGAAGTCATGACTACCGCATGGAAAACATACTCGGAAAGTGCTGGATTTTAGGGTTGTCGAAAGATATCCCTGTTTTTGCTGATAAAATAGAGTTTATTACAGATTATTTGAAGCACCATATTCAAGGAACTCCAGAAGATGAGTTGAGTTTTAGCAAGATATATCACTATCGTGATAGTGAAAAGATACTAAGTTGTTTTCTTCCGTTTCTCGGCTACTATGATGACCCTACAGTTTTGCATATTGCCCGGGAGCGGATTGACGTCCTTTATTCGTTTACACGGAATAAACGGTATGATATATACGTCGACGGCTCTAAGATGAAAGGCGTAAAGAAAGAATGGCAACCATATATTATCAATCCTGACTTGTATTTTAACGGGCATATAGCTCTACCGGATATGCACGATTATATTCTATTTGCAGGTATACTACCTTTTATAACTGCTGAAGAACGAGAAAAGGTAGAAGTGATAACAGAATGGCTGTTTGGCGAAGGTTACAAGCAAATTATACGACGTTACGGATATTTCTATGTTCCTGGTGGCACATATAATACAAAAGCTGTCACCTTTAAGCTAAATCTGTTGGATTTTCGAGATATGACCTTTGATAAGGGCGATCTTACTT
>JAEWMV010000002.1 GCA_023393045.1 Bacillota bacterium
GATATACTTTATGCCATCCCTTGCCGTGCTACACGCGCGAGATGGCGATGACGGGGATGCGCATTTCCTTTTCGTTGAGCCCCGCGTGGGTGGAAAGAAAGCGCCTTGACTTGGCGTCGGGCGCAAGCGCCCTGTCTGCCACGGCGACGGCGATGAAGTCCCCCGCAAAGGAATCGAACTTGGGGTGGGGAATCCCGTTGCCGAATAGCGCAAGACGCTTGATCTCCTCCCGCGTATAGAGGACGTAATTATCTGCGAAGACCGCGCGAAACGCGGCGGGGAAGGCGTCCCTGAACTCTTCTTTGACGTGGAAGGCCGCCGCGCGCGCCTCTATGGAAAAGGGCCGCTCGAGCATTGAAGCAAGCTCAGGATGTTCGCTCACGATGTCATAATCCACGTCGAGATGGCCGTGGTCCGCGGTCACGATGACGAGCGTGTCAGAAAGCGCTGCGACGAACGCACCGATCTTTTCCTCAAGCTCCGCCATGCATGCGCGCACAGGCGGGCTATATGCGCCCCTGTGGTGCATGAGCCCGTCGGGCTCGTCCCAGTGGGCATAGACGTACCTGCGTCCCTCCTTGGCGCACTCCTGTGCGATGGCATTGAGAAAAGCGTCGATTGCGTCCTCGCCTTTGAAGTGGTGCTGGTAAAAACCGCGCGCGCGGCCGGCGCCCGCTTCGTTGATTTTTTCGTATATGCTCTTGTAGGGGATGTACCTTTGCGCCACGTTGTAGTCGGCGGCGGGCAGCTTGGTGGATTTTTCGATGTTGGGGAAAACTTCCACGATTTTGTCGATCTCCTCAAAATAGAGGCTCCAGCCCAGCCAGCCGTGCTCGGCGGGGGTCAGCCCGGTTTCGATGGAGGTGGTGGAGGCTACCGTCGTCGAGGGGAACACCGAAGTGATTTCATCGACAAGGTTTGTTCTGAACAGGCCGTCGGGCGCGAGATGATGCGCGAGGGTATCCATGCCCATGCCGTCGAGCAGCAGCACGACGACGTTTTTATACGGGCGCTTCAACAGCTCATCCACGCACGTGAGCGTAGGGTGCGCATAGGGCGCGCCGAACTCCTTTAATATGGAGCAGGCGAGGTTGACGGGGCAACGCGTGTAATCGGGAAACATGCGTCCTCCTTTATGATGCTAGATTCTCCGGACTGCCCTCTCGAAGGCGTACCGGCTGAGGCGGAAGGTCAGCGCATCGTAATATTCTCCGTTTATGATATGGCGGTCCTTCTTGCGGCTGACCTCAATAAAGCCGAGTTTTTTGATCAAGCCCTGTACGCGCAGATTTCCCGACCAGGTCTGCGTATAGATGTCCGTCACGCCGTGCGCATAGAGATAGCGGATGAACAGCGTCCACGCTGCGGTGGCGTACCCCTTGCGGCGCGCCGCCGTCGCGGGGATGTCGATGCCGATGGCATGGCGGGCGACATAGCGCGTGTAGTTATATTCCTCATCGATATAATAGCAGTTGCACCAGCCGATGTGGGTTTCCTTCCCATCGTTGGCGCAGATCTGGAAGCTCATGCGCATCGCGTCCTCGTCGAGAGGGTGGGCAAGACGCGCCGCGCATGCCCGGCGGTACTGCTCCTCATTGAAGGGCTCGTAGAAAATGCTCCTCGGGTCGTTTTCCCACGGCGCATCCCAAGAGAGCCATTCCGTCTCCGCCGTTTGCCAGCGCACGCGGTCCTCCACATCGCTTGCGATCAGGTCGCGCAGTATCACCCTTTCGTTTTCAAGGCGCATGGCCCCACCTCCGTGCGGGTCTTCGTATCCGGACGCGTCCGGCCTAGCCGAGGAGCTTCCGGATGTCCCTTTCCGTCAGCAGCGCGAGCATGCCGCGGGCGGCGGATTCGTCGGGCGGGCGTGTTGGAACACCGGCCCTTTCTTCCCAACGCGCGTAGGTTCCCCAGCAGAAGGAGCTCCAATTCGGGTTCATGGTTCTCTCGCGCTTCACGGCGGTCACAAGCAGCTGCGAAAACAGCTCGTCCATGCATTCGTTGAAGGCTTTTCCAGAAAGCATGAGCATATTTTTGATGTCCACGCTCGTGGTGAGCCCGGCGGTTTCGACGAATGCGTAAACCTGTCGTGCCCCTTCGGACACGGCCTCGAGCTTTTGCCTGTAAGGCTTGACCTGATAGTAAAACTCCCGCGACAAGTATGAAACCCGCCCGCGGTAAAGCTTGCTGTAAAACACCTCGCCCTGCTCGATGAGATAAACGATGGCATTCCAGTCCCCGCCCACGGTATCGAGCGAGGGCAGGAATTTGTTTTCGTTGCAAAGGAGTATGCCGTTTTTGGCAAAGTACGCGCGCAGGGGCGCCGCGGCGGAGGGGGCGGGGGTATCGCACATACTCATTGCACTCCTTTCAGGGCGGGGTGGTCATAGGCCAAGTTCAGCGGCGGCCTGCTGCCAGTGTTTTTCCGGGATGCATAAAGAGGTATCCGCTCCATCTTCTCGGGCAAGCCGGAAAGCCGCTTGCAGCAAGTGCAAAGTAGCGTTAGCTCCCGTGCGCACCGTGTGTTGGACGGCTTTTGCCCACCATTTTGCCTTTTCCATATAATCGGGCGAGGCAAACCCGGCAAGCGCTGCGTCCCTGTCGTACGGGACGCTCATCAGGCATGCCGACCATCCGTCGCGCGTATCCTCCAGCATAACGAATTGCGCCGTGTTGGCAACGCCGATTGCTAAACCGACGCTTCCCGTGAAGATAACGGTCTTCGCGCCAAGCGGCACCGCTTTTTGCTGGTGCGTATGCCCGCACAACAGCAAATCGGATGGAAGACCGTCCGCGCACTCTCTCATACGCGCTTGATTATCATAGATCCATTCGTGCGCGTTTTCGGGGGACGCGTGACACACGGCGAATGGGGGACACCCATCGAGGACGATCATCGCCGCGATGGGCATTGCCTCAAAGAAGCGGATGTCAGCCTCCGTAAGGTTATTATAGGTATAGAGCAGCGAGCCGAATTGCGAGCCGTCGCGCCAGTGCTCGCTTTGCCCATGATGGCGGGCGATCATGTAATCCTCGCGGTTCCCGCGTATGAACCGGGTGACAAATCGCGCCGCGCACTCGCGCAGCAGTTCCATCGTTTTCTGCGGGCAGGGAAAGTCACTGACATAATCCCCCATGAACACGATGCCGTCGACTTTGGCGGAATCGATAGAATCAAGCACCGCCTGCAAAGCGATGTGGTTGCTGTGGATATCCCCGATTACGGCAATTTTCATGACTGCATCCCGCATGGGAAACACAAGTCTTCTTGCCTTGGGGCATACAACGTAAGTCGCGCGCTCATAAAATCTCCTTCAGATAAGCAAACGCTTCCCGCATGCGCTCCTCCTCCACGCCCGCAAAACGAAAACAGATATGCATTTCCTGCTCGCGCGACTCTTCGATGAGCGCGGGGACGCGGCGCGCATCCATGCCCGTATGATAGAAGTCCGAAAGGTAGTCCTCCGCGCCGTAAACCTCAACGGTGAAACGCGCGCTCAACGCGGCATAGTCAATGGAAAGCGCCAAATCCCTGTCGAGCGTCAGTTCCAGCCACGCGGAGGAATCGAGGCCGATGCCAAAGTCGGCGGCGTTGGCGACACCCGTGATCGCGATTTCCGGCAGCGGAAAATATTCGGTCTGAAACGCGCCATCCACGAGCGTTTCATGCAGATTGCAATAGAGCAGCCGCGCCTCGTAGCCCAGACCACAGATGATTTTGAGCGCGGCCTTTCCGCTTTCGTGCAGAGGACGGTAAATATCGTTCAACTGCGCGCGCAAATCCTTTTCCATGCCGCTATTCTCCCTCCATGCTCGCCCGCACGCTTTGAAGATACTTAGTCATGTTCGTGTCGTCCTGCTCGTTGTAGCAAAAGCCCATATGTTCGCCCACGCGGCGCGCGGCTTTTCCAAAGAGTACCATGGCGGCAAACACGGCGTCCCAGATATGTGCGGGGCGCGCGTCGGAATAGACGCGCTCGTAGGCCGCGTAGTCCTCCGCGCAAAGGTAGCGCTTATAATACTTGCCGAGTTTCCCCGGGGTCACGGCGAAATTGTGCTGCGCGCCGACGGTCCAGTCCAGCATGAAATGCAGTTCCTCATATACGACCGTGTGCAGCATACGGAAGACATAAGGGATTTCATCCCGCGCAAGCCCTTTGGCGACGTTTTGCATGCACCAGAGGAAGTTGTTGCAGCAGGAGTCATATTCAAACTTCGCCGGCGGCTTTGTCCAATAGTCCCTGTCGCTCGGGGGAGGGAAGGGGGGGAGCAGGCCGTCCTTGTCGAGCAGGAGTATGCTCTCGCTGTCGTTCTCTATGCGCGCTTTGTATTCTTCGATGGGAACGAGCGTCAGGTCGATGCGATTGCCGTCCGAAAAGAGCATCAGGTAGGCGAAGCATCCGTCCCCCGCGGGGTCGCGCATGGTTTCGGGCATCTGGAGCATGACGCGCTCCCCGAAGCGGTCGATCCACGCGTGATTTGAGGTGAAGGAGGCGAGATCGCGCACGATATAAACGATGTCGTAATCCTGATAGATATCCCTGGGCGCGTTAGGGTTTGCCCGCGAGCCGTTCATGATGACGGCGCGTACGCGCGCGTCGCTCTCGGCCGTCGTGAGTATGAGGTCCATCATCTGTTCTTCGCTTCTCATGCACGCCCTCCCATACCAAGCATTTTTACCCATATCATGGGTATAACAAAAAACGCCGCGCGGGTCAAGCGCACGGCGGCAAAAAGTCAAAGGGTTTTGAGCGTGAGGATGTGGATGCTCACCGCAATCCCCACGGCGACGAGTATCAAATCCACGTAGAGCGGCTTCACCAGTATGATGGAGAGTATGAGCGAAGCCCAGAGGAAGACGAGCGTGCCGATCTTCGCCTTTTTGCGCACGGCGCGGTGCTCGGTATAGTCCCGTATGTATGCGCCGAACACCTTGTGGTTGATGAGCCAGTCGTGCAGCTTTTCCGAGCCGCGCAAAAAGCAGAAAGAGGCGAGCAATAAAAACGGCGTCGTCGGCCAGACGGGTATGAAAATGCCGATCAACCCCGCGGCAAGGGCGAGCAGCCCCGCCGCGGTATAGAGAAAGCGCTTTGTTTTCTTTGGCATTCGTTGCTCCATGCAGCGCAAAGGGGGAGCGGGTGGCTCCCCCCTGCGCAATCGTCCTGTTACGCGAGGTCGAACCTGTCCGCGTTCATGATCTTGTTCCACGCAGCGATAAAGTCTTCTACGAACTTCTCCTTCGCATCGCTTGCGGCGTACACCTCCGAAAGCGCGCGCAGTATCGAGTTCGAGCCGAAGATGAGGTCCACGCGCGTGGCCGTCCACTTGAGCTCGTTCGTCTTCCTGTCCCTGCCCTCGAACAAATCCTCGTCCTTGGATATGGGCTTCCACACCGTGCCCATGTCGAGCAGGTTGACAAAAAAGTCGTTGGTGAGCGCCTCCGGCCGTTTGGTGAGCACGCCGTGAGGGGCGTTTTTGTAGTTGGCGTTAAGCGCGCGCATGCCGCCTACGAGCACGGTCAATTCGGGCGCGGTGAGCGTCAGTAATTGTGCGCGGTCGACGAACATTTCCTCGGCGGAAACGGAGAACTTCGCCTTTTGATAATTCCTGAATCCGTCCGCCTTGGGCTCGAGCACCGCGAAGGAAGCTTCGTCCGTCTGCTGCGCCGTCGCGTCCGTGCGCCCGGGCAGGAAGGGCACCGTCACCTCAAAGCCCGCGTTTTTCGCGGCCTTTTCGATGGCCGCGGCGCCGCCCAAAACGATGAGGTCGGCGAGGGAAACCTTTTTGCCGTCGCTGCGGCCTTCGTTGAATTCCTTTTGTATGTCTTCGAGCGCCGAAAGAACCTTCTGCAATTTGGCGGGTTCGTTGGCCTCCCAGTCCTTCTGCGGGGCGAGGCGTATGCGCGCCCCGTTTGCGCCACCGCGCTTGTCAGAGCCGCGGAAGGTAGAGGCGGAAGCCCAAGCGGTGGACACGAGCTCCGGTATGGTGAGGCCGGAAGCGAGCAGCTTCGCTTTGAGCGCTTTGATGTCCGCCTCGCTAATGAGCGCGTAGTCGCGCGCGGGTATGGGGTCCTGCCAGATCAGGTCCTCTTTGGGAACGTCCGGCCCGAGGTAGCGGGCGCGGGGGCCCATGTCGCGATGGGTGAGCTTGAACCATGCGCGCGCGAACGCGTCCGCAAAGAGAGCGGGGTTCTCGAGGTAGCGCCGCGCGACGGCCGCGAACTTCGGGTCAAAGCGCAGGGAAAGGTCGGCCGTGGTCATCATGGGACGCAGTTTCTTCTTCGGGTCGTGCGCGTCCACAACCATGTCCTCTTCCTCAACGTCCTTAGCCAGCCACTGGTTTGCGCCCGCGGGGCTTTTCACAAGCTCCCACTCGTATTTAAAGAGCGTTTTGAGATAGCCCATGTCCCAACGCGTGGGATTGGCCTTCCATGCGCCCTCTATGCCGCTGCCCGTGGTATCACCCGCGTTGCCCGTGCCAAAGCTGTTCTTCCAGCCAAGCCCCATCTGCTCGATGGGCGCGGCCTCGGGCTCGGGGCCCACAAGCGTTGCGCTGCCCGCGCCGTGGCATTTGCCAAACGTGTGCCCGCCCGCGATGAGCGCCACGGTCTCCTCGTCGTTCATCGCCATGCGCGCGAAGGTCTCCCGCACATCGCGGCCGCTCGCCACGGGGTCGGGATTGCCGTTGGGGCCTTCCGGATTCACGTAGATGAGGCCCATCTGCACGGCGGCAAGCGGGTTTTCAAGGTCGCGCTCGCCGGAATAGCGCTCGTCCGCGAGCCACTTGCCCTCCGAGCCCCAGTAGATGTCCCGCTCTGGCTCCCACACGTCCTCGCGGCCGCCCGCGAAGCCGAAGGGCTTCAAGCCCATGGATTCTATGGCGCAGTTGCCTGCGAGTATCATCAAATCCGCCCAGGATATCTTCTGCCCGTATTTCTGCTTGATGGGCCAGAGCAGGCGGCGCGCCTTGTCGAGGTTGACGTTATCCGGCCAGCTGTTGAGCGGTGCGAAGCGCTGCGTGCCGCTTCCCGCGCCGCCGCGCCCGTCGCCCAGGCGGTACGTGCCCGCGCTGTGCCACGCCATGCGGATGAACAGCGGCCCGTAATGGCCGTAATCGGCGGGCCACCAGTCCTGCGAGTCGGTCATCAGCTTGAAGAGGTCCTGCTTTACGGCGTTGAGGTCGAGCTTTTTGAACTCCTCCGCGTAGTTGAACTCCGCGCCCAGGGGGTTGCTTTGTTCGGAGTTCTGGTGAAGGATGTCGAGGTTGAGCTGGTTGGGCCACCAGTCCCGGTTGGAGGTGCCTCCGCCCGCAGTGGCTTTGCGTGTTCTGCCCGTGACAGGGCATTTGAGCATCTCGTCCATGTGTGCCTCCTTCTTAAAATTTTTTGTTCAGGCAAGCGGCGCATACGCCTTTGACGTAGACGTCCTTCTGGCTGATCCTGCAGCCCTTGAGGGCGTCTTCCACCGGATTGAGCGCGTGGGAAAAGTCGAGCGCAAAATCCGTGATGCCGCCGCATGTTTCGCAGATGAAATGGCCGTGGTCGCGCGTTTTGATGTCAAAGCGGTTCTCGTTGTCCTCCATCGCCAGCACGCGCACAAGCCCTTTTTGCGCAAACAGATGCAACGTGTTGTACACCGTGGCTTTGGAGATGTGCGCGTTGCGCTCTTTGAGCGCGCCGTATATCTGCTCCGCCGTCGGGTGGAAGCCGCACGCGGAGAGATATTCCAGTATTTCTATGCGCTGCACGGAGGGCACGATGCCCGCCTGCGCAAGCGAATGCGTGATGCTGTTATAAGTATCCATGCCCATTCACCTTCAATCGCACGCGCCTTTATGATGAGTATTACATTTAGAATGATTCTATTCTTACTATAAACGATATGCGCAGATTTGTCAAATAATAGGGATTGATCAAAATGCATTCTGTAACGAGTGGGGCAATGCTATACAAAACCGGCCGCACGTAAAAGCCCAGCCTGACTTCGCCTTCCCACGGCGCAAAGAATCGGTTAAATATCTTCGGAGGCTTGCAGCATTCCGATGAAGGCCTCTGCTATCTCGGGGTCGAACTGGGTCCCCGTGCAGCGCCGTATTTCCCCAATTGCTTCCTCCTTGCTCTTGGGCTGGGCGCCATCGTCTGGCATGTTCGTCATGCGGTCGTAGCACTCCACGACCGAGATGATGCGGGCAAACAGCGGTATTTTCTCCCCCTGAAGGCCCTTGGGGTAGCCGGAGCCGTCCCAAAACTCGTGGTGCGAGAGCACCGTTTCCGCAAGCTCCAGCGTTTCGTCAAAATAATTGAGTATGCGGCAGCCCACGACGGGATGCTGGCTCAATTCATGCCATTCCTCCGCGTTGAGGCGGTAGCCCTTTTCGAGCAGGCCGGGGCTGAGCACGATTTTGCCGATGTCGTGCAGGCGGCCCGCCTGCGAGAGCCTTTCCACCTCCGCCTCGGAAAGCTGCAGGGCGCGGCCGAGCTTCGCGCACAGCGCGCCCACGCGCAGGGCGTGCTGCTCTTCAAGCTTGCTGCACTCGGCGAGCGCCTGTATGACGGAATCCAGTTCGCCGCCCATGACGTCGCTCCGCTCCAGCGTCTTGTTGGAATACATCTTAGCCTCCGCGTTCTTGAGCGTGAGCATGATGTCCTCCAGGGGGATCGTCTTGGTATCGTAGCCCATGGAAACGCTGCAGCGGATGGAGCGTATCTGCTGGGCGCAGACCTCGCTTTTGATGCGCTCCACGATCTGCTCGGCTTCCGCCGCGCTCGTCCTTGGCAGCAGCAGCACGAACTCGTCCCCGCCCCAGCGCGCGATGATATCCTCCGCGCGGCAGTTGTTCTTCATCACCTCGGCGACCCGCTCGAGCAGCATGTCGCCAAAGGCGTGGCCGAATATGTCGTTGGTGAGTTTGAGGCTGTTCACGTCGCCCATGACGATGGAAATGGGCAATTTGCGCTCGGTATCCGCACGGCGCAATTCCTCCTCGAAATAGCGCCTGTTGTAGAGCCCTGTAAGCGAGTCGTGGAAGCTGATGAACTCGATTTTCTTTCGCTGTTCCTTCTTCTCGGTCACGTCCCTGAAAACGAGCACCACGCCTGCGAGCTGGCCCTTATCGTCGCGAATCGGCGCCGCGCTGTCCTCCAGATGATATCTGCGGCCGTTTTTCGAGGTGAGTATGGCGTGGTTCCCGAGCTCCTGCACCTCTCCCGAAACGAAAGCCTTTTCGATCGGGTCGTCCACGGTGAAACCCTCCTGCTCGTGCGATAATGCGAAGACTTCCTTATAGTTCACGCCCAAGGCCTCCTCGAGCGGCCATCCCGTCAGGCTGCACGCCACGGTGTTGAGCATCTCGATGTTCCTGTTGCGGTCGATCACCATGACCCCGTCGCCTATGGACAGGAGCGTCTGGAAATACTTGTTGCGCTCGTAGGTGAGCGTTTCCATGGACTCCCTGCGCTGCACGGCGTTCCACACGCCGCTCATGAGCATGGTCAGCTCGTATACGTCGACCTCGTTGTAATCGGCTGACTTGTTGCCGAAGCCCGCCACCGCCACGATCTTATCATCGATGAAAACGGGAACGGACATGTACTTTTTCAATTGCACATGTCCTTCGGGATAACCTTTTTTCAGGGGATTGGGGGCGTTGAAGTCGTTGACGATGATGGGTCTGCGCTGCCGCACAACCTCGCCCCAGATGCCCGTATGGGCAAGCTGATACACGTCGGGCTGATCCTTGATTGTGCATTCTTCCATCACGCCCTTCGTCCACGAGTTGAGCGTGAACTCCTCTTTATCCTCGTCATAGAGGAAGATGTAGCCAAACTTGCTCCCGGATAACTTCAACAGCTCGTTGAGCGCGTAATCGAGCTGCTCCTGTTTGCTGCGGAAATTGCGGCCGAGCACGTCGAGCAGCAGCCTGTTGCGCCTGAGCATGCGCTCGCGCCTGCGCTGCCTGTCGTATTCGTCCGTTACGTCGCTCACATACGCGCCCACGCCGTAGGTTCCGTCCGACATGCGCACGGGGAACTTCGTCGTCTTGAAATAGCGGCCGTCCCACGAGGTGGTACTCACGATAAGCTCATGCCGGTCGAGCACTTCGAGGTCGGCGTTCGTGCACATTTGCGCGAAATCCTCTTCCTGCAGCTCAAAATCGTCGTGCCCGATGATTTCATCCTCACAGCGGCCGTAAAACTCCCGCAGCGCCTTGTTGGCGAAAACGTATTTTAAATCCTTGTCCTTGAGGAATACACAGTCGCTGTCCGCGTCGATGAAGGCCGTGCGCAGCTCGTTGAAATTTGCAAGCTCGCTGTTCGCCTTGGCGAGAGCTTTGGCCTTCCTGTTCAACCGCACAAGCAGGTAGGAAAGCGCCGCCACGGCGCATATGGCCATGACGATGAGGATGATAATCACGCTTTGAAGCTCTTCTTCAAGCATGTGCAGCCGCGTTGCGTCCTGCGCGTCGGCAAACAACGCAAACGCCCCGGCGAAGTCGGCGGGGCGGACCCATTCCACGTCGCCCGACGCCGCGGCGTGGGAAGGGAACTGCGGCAGAATGCATGCGAGCAGGGCGGAAGCTATCGACAAAGAAAATTTCTTCATAAATCAACCATCCTTCGATCCGTCGGGCACTTTATTGTCTGTCGCTTTATTTTATCACATAAAATCTGAATGAAAAGCCTGATTCTGGCAGGAGCGAGCCGTTTGCCTGAATTTTTTTCACGGTCATGGTGGGAACAAGGGATTTATCGCGATCCAAAGCGTGCGTTTCTCCTTTTTTGATATGCAAAGAATCGGTTGCACCCCGCGCAGCAATCCGTGTCCGCGGGTGAGCAACCGATTATTCAGGGGTTAGGGGAAGCGACGCAAGGGAAATGGAGGCAACCGCGCGTCAGCGCTTGCCCGGGTTCCGGGCTGCGATGCGCCTGGGGCTGCCTTCTCCGGCAAGCGCCTTGAACAGGGAAACTTCCGCGGCGAAGCCGTGCTCACCGCTACCGTCCAGCTTGAATTTGCCGACCTCCTCGCGGAGCATCATGGCCTGCGCGGACATCTCCTCGCTCGTGGCGGAGTTTTCCTCCGCGGTGGCGGCGTTGCTCTGCACGACGGAGGACACGTGCGCCAAACCCTGCCTGATCTGCTCGAGGGCCGCGGACTGCTCGACGGAAGCCTGATCAATTTTCGATATGCTCGTAATTATACTTTCCGCTGTCACGCTCACGTTGTGCAGGGCTTTGGCGGTCAGCTCGCTCAATTGCGAGCCCTTGGCAACCGCGGCGACGGACGCATGGATGAGCTCCGCGGTCTTCTTGGCCGCCTCCGCCGATTTGGCGGCGAGATTACGCACTTCGTCCGCGACGACCGCAAAACCCTTGCCCGCGTTGCCCGCGCGCGCGGCCTCAATGGCGGCGTTGAGCGCGAGGATGTTGGTCTGGAAGGCGAT
>JAEWMV010000105.1 GCA_023393045.1 Bacillota bacterium
TGCCATCACGCTGTTTCAGGCGCTCATGGCCGTGGCGCTCGTGGATGTCGCGATATGGGCGTTCGGCTATGATTTGCCCCTCGCCCTTACGCTCGGCGCGATTGCCGCAGCGACAGCCCCTGCGGCCACGCTTATGGTCGTGCGCCAGTACAAGGCGAAGGGGCCCGTTACACAGACGCTCCTGCCCGTAGTCGCGATGGATGACGCGGTGGGCCTCGTGGTGTTCGCCATCTCTATCTCGCTTGCGACGACGCTGAGCGCCGGTGGCGAGATGAGCTTTCGCACCATGCTTTTCGAACCTCTGCTGGAAATCGCACTATCCCTTGCCATAGGCGCCGCCATCGGCACGCTGATGTCCTTCGCGCTGCGCCTGTTCCATTCGCGGGACAACTTTCTGTGCATGAGCGTCATGGCCGTCTTGCTCGGCGTGGGGCTTGCCGACCTGTTGAATCTCTCCCCGCTGCTGCTGTGCATGTCTATCGGCGCGCTGGTGTGCAACGTCGCCAAGGACGGGGAAAAGGTGCTCGAAGGGTGCGACAGATGGACGCCGCCTCTTTTTATGCTCTTTTTCGTGATTTCGGGCGCGGAGCTTGACATCACGGCGATCCCCGCCGTGGGGCTGCTGGGCGTAATTTATCTTCTTGCGCGCTCTATCGGCAAGTACGCGGGCACGTACGCGGGCGCGCTTGCCGTGCATGCGGACAGGCATGTGCGCAATTACCTTGGCTTTGCGCTGCTTCCCCAGGCGGGCGTCGCCATCGGCATGGCGCAGATGTGCGCGGCCAAGCTGCCGGAATACGCGCCGCAGATTACCACCGTGGTATTGTGCGCCACGCTTTTTTATGAATTGACCGGCCCGGTGGTGACAAAGCTTGCGCTGATAAAAGCGGGGGAAATCACCGTGACGAAAAAGGAGAAGAAGAGCCGCGCGCATGCGTAAAAAAGCATAAAAAGCTTGTTTTGACAATGCGCGCTGTGGTATTATATCTTGTGGTATTTCGTACCTGAACCGGACAAGTTCCGGATGATACACATACACAATTGCTTTGGAGGTATTCTTATGCTGATGGCCGGTGATTTCAGAAAGGGCGTAACCGTGGAAATAGACGGACAGGTTTGGTCCATCGCCGATTTCCAGCACGTCAAGCCCGGGAAAGGCGCGGCTTTCGTTCGCACACGCTTGAAGAACGTCATGACGGGCGCGGTGCTTGAGCGTACTTTTAACCCGACGGACAAGTATCCGCGGGCGCACATCGAAACCAAGGAGATGCAGTATCTCTATAACGACGGCGAGCTCTACTATTTCATGGATACCGAAACCTTTGAGCAGATGCCCCTCAACCACGAGCAGGTGGAGGACGCCATCGCTTTCATCGTGGAGAATCAGAACGTCAGCATCCGCTTCTTCAAGGGCAGCGCCTTCTCCGTGGAAGCGCCCAACTTCGTTGAGCTGACCATCGCGGAAACGGAACCCGGCTTCAGGGGCGACACCGCCACGGGCACCACCAAGCCCGCCACGCTCGAGACGGGGTATAAGATCAACGTGCCCCTCTTCGTCAATCAGGGCGACAAAATCCGCGTGGACACCCGCACGGGCGAATACATGGAACGCGTCTGAGGCAAGCTTACACCAACCAACACCGATATTGATATAGGGAGGATTTTATGGGTTACGCAAAGGAGAAAGTCGCTTATCTGCGCGGCGTCGCCGACGGCATGGAGCTTGGCGAGGATAAATACGCAAAACTGTTCCGCCTGATCATCGAGACGCTTGACGACATGGCCGACACCCTCGATGAGAATGAGGAAGCCATCATCGATATGGACGAGTGCATCGACGATATGTGCGACGAGCTTTCCGACATCGACGAGTGCCTCGACGCGCTCCTCGACGACGATGATTACGATGATGAGGACGACGACGATTTCATCGAGCTCGAATGCCCCCACTGCGGCGAGACGGTCTATTTCGACCAGTCCATGCTCGAAGGGGACGAGCCCCTCATCTGCCCCTGCTGCAACGAGCCCGTAGTCCCCGCGCTCGATGAGGATGAGGACGGGGAATAATTGCCGGAGGCGATTATTGCAGCTAATGGTGAATGGTGAATGGTGAATGGTGAATAGTGAATAACTGTGCATGAGCAACGGCCTGCGCTTTAAGAGCGGGGCCGTTGTTGTTTGCCGTTTTGCGCCCTTTTGATGCGTCGGGGACAGTTCTGTTTGTTTGCAACGAGGGGAAGGGACATTTTCCTTTGTTGCGCGGCAAACAAGCAGAACCGTCCCCGGTGGGGATAAGACGGTAATAGCTGGGGACGGTTTCTGCTTGTTCGGCGGTATTCCTTATGAAAGCGTCTTCGCGCTTTTTTTGAACAAACAGAACTGTCCTCAACGATGCTTAAAACGGGCCGATAAAACCTAAACAAAAACGGCTTTCGCCGTTAAAGCGGAAGCCGTTTCTTAATAGACAGTTATTCACTATTCACTGTTCACTATTAGCTGCAATTGACATTGTCAATTGCCCATCACTCCCCGTTGTCAAGCTTGCCGTCCGCAGCGGCGCGCACATAATCGAGCGCGGCCCAGAGCTGCGCGTCGTCGTCCTGACTGATCTCGTCGAGCGGCAGGCCCTTGAGCTCGTCGGGCAAATCCACCTCGATGTTGGGCACCACGCCCGTGCCGTGTATGCTGTTGCCCATGGGCGTAAAATATCCGTCGGTCGTGAGCTTGAGCCAGCCGCCGTTGGTGGAAAGGTGGTAGGTGGTCTGCACGATGCCCTTGCCAAACGTGGTCATGCCCACCACCATGCCCGCGCCGTTCTCCTGAACGGCCGCGGCGAGTATCTCGCTTGCGGAGGCGGAGTTTTCGTTGACAATCACCGCGACGGGCACGCTCACGCCCCTGCGGTTGGAGGTGTAAACCTCGCCGTCGGCCTCGAGCCTGCCGCGCACGCTCACGATGGTGCCCTCGCCAAGCAGCGTATCAG
>JAEWMV010000141.1 GCA_023393045.1 Bacillota bacterium
GACGAGGCCCTTCGCGATCTTGCAGCCGTCGTTCCGGGCGCCGCGCTCGACGTGGTGGAAAAAACGCTGTGGGAAATATCCGGCGGCAAGCGCGGCAACATCCTCTCGCTGAGCATGCTCGTGAGCATCTGGCTTGCCTCCAGCGGCTTCGCGGCGCTGGCGCGCGGGCTCAACAAGGCCTATGACGTCGCGGAAACGCGCGGCATCGTGCGCATTCGCGCCCTGTCGCTGCTGTTTGTGCCGCTCATCGCATTCGGCATCCTGGTGGAAGCCGTGGCGGTGGTGTTCGGCAACGTCCTGCTCTATGAGGTATCCGAAGCGTTGCGCTTCTCTCCCGCGCTTCTTGAATTTTTGCACGCGCTTCGCTTTACGCTGCCGCTTTTCATGCTCATCATCATCTTTACGCTGCTCTACTCCGTCATACCCAACCGGAGAATCCCTTTGCGCAAGGCGCTGCCCGGAGCGGTTTTCGCAAGCGCGGCGTGGGCGCTCTCCTCGCTGGGATTTTCCTATTACGTGAATCGCTTCGCCAACTATGCAAAAACATACGGAAGCCTCGGCGGCGTCATGATATTGCTCGTGTGGCTGTATCTGACGAGCGTCGTGCTCCTCATCGGCTGCGAAATCAACGCCGCGCTCTACTTCAGCCGGGAGCCCGTTCCGGTTCAATCCAAACCAAAAAGACGGCTCCCGCGTTAAAATAGAAGCCGCCCTTTATACATTTAATTGTTTACGCCCGCAGTTCCGCCTTGAGGCGCGCCTGCAGCGCGCGCAGTATCACGGACATGGCGCTTTGTATCTCCTCGTCCGTGAGCGTATGATCCTCGGCGCGCAGCGTGAAGGAGTAGGCCATGCTCTTCTTCCCTGCCGGTATGCCCGGGCCGCGGTAAACGTCGAAGAGCTTCACATCGTCGACGATGACCTTGGGCTTCGCCTGCCCGATGACCTCCTGCACCTGCGCCGCCGTGAGTTTTTCGTCCACAACCACGGCGATGTCGCGCTCCACCTTGGGGAACTTGGGCAGCGCCGCGTAGGTCTTCGTCGTGCCCTTATGGGAGAGGAGCTTCACGACGTCGATCTCCGCATAGTACGCGGCGCACTCAACGTCCCAGTTGCCGAGCACGTCGGGATGCAGCGCGCCGAACTCGCCGACAGGGTCTCCTTCCGCATAAAGCACGCCCTTTCTCCCCGGCTGATAGCACTCGCTCCCGCCTGCCTTCACCTCGAGCTTCATGTTGAACCTGTCGCAGGTTTCCTCGATGAGGCCCTTGAGCGTAAAGAAGCTGTCCGCCTCGTCCGCGACGAGTATGCCCAAGAGTTTTCGCTCCTCGGGCAGGTCGTCGTTGTTGTCGAAATGGCAGTTGCCCACCTCGAAGAAGCGGTATACGCCTGTTTTGCGCGAAAGGTTGCGCGCGAGGGAATCGAGCATGCCGGGCAGGAGCGTCGTGCGCATGAGGCTCTGCTCCTCGCCAAAGGGATTGAGAAGCCTCACGCTCAGGCGCTTTTCGCTGTTTTCGGGCAGCAGCAGCGCGTCGAGCGCGGCCGGGCCCGTGAAATTGTAGTTGTACATTTCATAGAGCCCCTGCGCGGCGAGCGTGTCTTTAAGCCTATCCTCGTCGCGGAAGGCCTCGCCCGTTCTGCCGCTGAAGGTCCTGCCTTCCATGAGTTTGGGCGCGATGTTGTAATACCCGTAGATGCGCCCGATCTCCTCGGCGATGTCCCAGTCCGCCTCGATGCCGCTTTCGATATCCACGCGGTAATGCGGCACGCGGATGATCAGGGTTTCTCCCTTCACCTTGGTCGCAATGTTGATGGACTCCAGCATGGCGGCCATATCCTTTGCCGGGAGCGCTGTGTTGAGTATGGCGTTGACGTGCGAAGCGTCCACCTCGATGACGCGCTCATTTGTATCCACGGCGCAGACATCTATGGTGTCCCCCACGACCCTGCCCGCGCCAAGCTCGTTGACAAGCTCCACGGCGCGCTCCAGCGCGAGCATGGCGTTGACCGGCTCCACGCCCTTCATGAAGCGCGCGGCGGCGTCCGTCGTGTGCTTGAGCGCGCGCGTCGTGGCGCGTATGTTGCTGCCCTTGAAGACCGCGGCTTCAAACAGGGTGGCTTTTGTATCCGGCGTGATTTCGGAGTTGAGGCCGCCCATCACCCCTGCGATGCCCACGCCCTTTTCCGGGTCGGCGATAAGGAGCATTTCAGGCGTGACGGGGCGCTGCTTTCCGTCCAGCGTGGTGACGACCTCATTTTCATTGGCGTTTCGCACCACGATGTGCCCGTCCTTGACGCAGGCAAGGTCGAAGGCGTGCATTGGATGGCCGTACTCGAGCAAAACGTAGTTGGTGATGTCCACGATGTTGTTGATGGGCCGCATACCGGCCGCGGCGAGCCTTTTTTGCATCCACGCGGGCGAAGGCTCGATTTTAAGATCCGTCACCACACGGGCGCAATAGCGCGGGCACAGCGCGCTGCTTTTAACAGTGACGCGCGCATAATCCGCGGCGCTCCCCTCTCCCTTCACGTGCTTGATGGAAGGCTCGGTGAACTTCTGCCCCATGGCTGCCGCGACCTCACGGCACATGCCGATGATGCTCTGGCAATCCGCGCGGTTGGGCGTAAGCTCGATGTTGAACACGATGTCGCCGAGGCCGAGCGCCTCCTTGATGCTCTCGCCAAGCGTATGCTCCTCATGCAGAATCATGATGCCGTCCACATCCGCGCCGGGATAATCCGCGTCGGTCAGCCCGAGTTCACGTCCGGAGCAGAGCATGCCCGCGCTCGGCACGCCGCGCATGACGGTGGGCTTGATCGTGACGCCGCCGACGAGCGTCGCCCCGTCGAGCGCGACGGGCACAAGCGCATCTTCGAACACGTTCGGCGCGCCGGTGACGATTTGTAGTGCTTCCCCCTTCCCCACGTCGATGGAGCACACGAGCAGATGATCGGAATTCTCATGTTTACGAAGGCTCAGTATCTTCCCGACGACCACGTTTGTGACCTCGGCCATCTCCTCGTCGATCGAGGCCACCTCAAAGCCGCGCCACATGAGCTTTTCGACGAGCTCTTCGGGCGTGATGTTCCAAGTTACATAATCCTTTAACCAACTAAGCGGCAGTTTCATAGCTTCATATCCTCCTTAAAACTGGCCGAGGAACCGCGCATCGTTCTCATACTGGAGGCGAATGTCGGTGATGCCGTATTTGAGGCTTGTGACGCGATCCACGCCCAGACCGAAGGCGAAGGCGTTCCACTCGTGCGGGTCGAGGCCGCAGTTTTCAAGCTCATGCGGGTTGGTAATGCCGCAGCCCATGATTTCAAGCCAGCCCGTGCCCTTGCACACGCGGCAGCCCTTGCCTCCGCATATGGTGCAGGAGATATCCACCTCGGCGGAAGGCTCCGTGAAGGGGAAATAGCTCGGGCGAAAACGGGTCTTCACATCCTCGCCGAACACAGCGTGGACAAAGGTTTCAATGGTGCCCTTGAGGTCGGCGAGCGTGATGTTTTTATCCACCACCAGCCCTTCCATCTGCATGAACACGGGGCTGTGGCTCGCGTCCACCTCGTCCACGCGGAACACGCGCCCGGGAATTACCAATCGAAACGGCGGTGTGAGAGAAAGGAGCGCGCGCGCCTCACAGGGGCTTGTATGCGTACGCAGCACCACGCGCTCGTTGATATAGAAGGTGTCCTGCATGTCGCGCGCGGGATGGTCCTTGGGGAGGTTGAGCTTGGTGAAATTGAAGTCGTCGTACTCCACTTCCGGCCCGTCGAAGGTCGTGAAGCCCATGCCGATGAGCGCGTCGCGTATTTCGCGATAGGTTCGCGTCATGGGATGGAGCCTGCCCATCGGGCGCGTGCGTACGCCGGGTTCCGTCACGTCGAGCGCCTCCTTCTCGAAGCGCTTTTCCTGCATGAGCTTTGCGATGAGCGCGCGGCGCGCGGCAATTGCCTCCTCAAGCTCCTTTTTTATCTGGTTGGCCGTCTGGCCGAATTTGGCGCGCTCCTCCTTTTCAAGCTTGCCCATGGCGCGCAGTATTTCCGTCAACGCGCCGCTCCTGCCAAGCACGGATACGCCCAGGTTTTCAAGCTCCTTCTCGTCCTGCGCCGCACCCAGCCGTTCGAGCGTCCCTTCCCTGATTTCTTTTAGTTTTTCGTACATAAATCCTTCCTCCGGAACAATAAAATACGCGCCTCGTCGAAGGGACGAAGGCGCGCTCGTGGTACCACCCTAATTTGCCCCGCAAATAAACGGGGTCTTTATCGCTGTATCGGGCTTACCCGGCGCCGACTACGCATCCCGAAAGTTCGGGACTTCCCCGGCGCGGCTCGGGAGAGAACTTGTTGCCGTGCTTCCCTGCGGACCGCTCGCAGCTATGCGGCCTTCTCTGGAACAGTTGGGAACGGCTTTGCTCCGTCATCGCCATTTTGTGGGATTATAACATACTTTATGTTTTGATTCAATACCACGCTTTACAGCGTAATCTCCATATAGGCCTCTCCGTAAGCGACTTTGCCCGTGTATCGGAAGCCAGCGCTTTCATAAAGGCGCTCCGCAGCGCCGTTTCCCGGCACGACGGAAAGCGCAACCTTCTTCGCGCCGAGCTTTTTGCACTCATGAAGCGCAAGCGCGAGCGCGGCCTTGCCAAAGCCCTTCCCCTGGAATCGGGCGTCCACCATAAAGCGCCACACTTCAAAATCACCGCGCTTCCTGTCCGCGCGCAGCATCACGAAGCCTACGGGCACGCCGTGTTCCTCCACGACGTACGGGCGCGCGACGCCTTTTTCGACATACGCTTGCGCGAGGGAAACCGCGTTGGAAGCGACGTAGCGCTCCTGCTCCTGCGTGGTTTTCAGCTGCAGCGCCTCGAAGAAATTCTGCTCGCCTACGGGGATGAGCTTTGTGTTTTTACTTGTAATATAAGTCGCGTCAAGCTCGCGCCGGAGCCTTTGGGCGAGGGAGTACGCGCCGGTTTCATCCTGCGCGGGCGGCCTCGAAGCGTCCAGGTTGGGCGCGTTTGCAAAGACCGCGGCGACCACGCCGTATTCCGGCGAGATATAAACAGACGAATTCGCGTTTGAAAGGCCCGCGTTGGCGAAATGCCATCCGTAGCGCGTCTGCAAGCCGCAGCACCTTTCCCGCTTGCCGTTCGGGTAGAACCGCGCCACATTCGCTTTGCCGATGAGCGTGCCGTTTCGCAACGCCTCCAACCACTTCGCCATATCGAACGCGGAGGTGACGACGCCCGTTTCCCCGCCAAAGTTCTGCGGTTTGCCGAGCGTGAGCAGTCTTCCGTTTACGATGTCGGAATACGTTGCGTCCGGCGCGCCGCCAAGGGCGGTTTCCTCCATGCCAAGCGGCAGGAAGAGCTTTTCCCTCATCAAGTCCGCAAGCGGCTTGCCCGCGGCGCGCGAGGCCGCCATGCCCAGCAGCCGGAAGTTGGAACGCGCGCCCTGCTCGTCGTCCTCATCGTCCTGCAAGGAGAGGCCGTTGAGGAGCATGATGAATTCCGCGTCGCTCAGTTCGTCTGTCGCGGCACGCCAGCGTTCCCGCTCGGCTCCCTCTCCCACAAGGTTCTTTTCACGTATTGTTTCTTCCGCCTTGCCCGCGCGCGCATTTTCATAATAGTCCGGCGCGAATTTCTTCATAAAAAGCAGGTCGCCGAGCGTGAATTCCCCTGCCCGCGCGTATTCGGGCACATACTTGTTGAGATTATCCCGAAGGGAGAGCTTCCTCTCCTTTTCGAGGATAAACAGCAGCGCGGCGGTGAAGGTTTGCGTGATATCCCCCGCAGCAAAGCGCGTGTGCAGCGAGTTGAACGATTTTTCCTCCATGTCAGAGAAGCCGGAGGCCGTCTCGTAGAGGGGCCGGCCATCCTTCCTCACGCAAATCGCGCCGTTGAGCTTCCACAGCCGCGCGATCTGCGCGAGCGCGCGCGGCGCGAAGGTGTCCACATGCTCCGGCGCGGCCTCCGTGAGCGCGGGCAGTTCCGCCTCGTCCGCCGCCGTAAGCGCGCATTCCGAAAGCATCGCGGGAACTTGGACGCTATAGCCCAGCCCCTCGAGGGTGTCCGCAAAAATCTTGAGCGTTTCCTCCTCGCCGTGCACGAGAAAAACGCGCTTTGGCGCTTTGCCGATGTCCCTGAGCCATTCGATGAGCTCGCTCTTGCCCGCATGGCCGGAAAAGCCCTCCGCCTGACGTATGGCCGCGCTGACCTTGATGTCCTCGCCAAAGAGCTTCACCTTTGCCGCGCCGTCAAGAAGCGCGCGCCCTAAGGTGCCGCCCGCCTGATAGCCGGTGAAGATGACTGTGGAATCGCTCCTGTAGAGGTTGTGCTTGAGGTGGTGGCGTATCCGGCCCGCGTCGCACATGCCGGAGGAGGAAATAATGATGTTGGTGCCGCCCTGGAAGTTGATCATCCGGCTCTCGTCCGCAGTCTGCGTCACGCGTAGCGTCGGAAAATCAAAGAGCGACCCGTACTTGGCCAACTCCTTCGCCTCGTCGTCATAATAGCCGACGGCGGAGCGCTCGTACACCTGCGTGGCGCTGATGCCAAGCGGGCTGTCCACATACACGGGTATTTTCTCCAGCCCCGGCACGGCGTTTTGCCTGAGCAGCTTTTTGATGTAATACAAAAGCTCCTGCGTCCTGCCTATGGCAAAGCTTGGGATCACGATGTTGCCGCCGCGCCTGATGCCCTCGCCCAGCAGCGCCGCAAGTTCCTTTTCCTTGTCGGCGGCCGCGCGCACCTCATGGTCCCGGTCGCCGTATGTGCCTTCAAGTAAAACATAGTCCGCGCCGTCTATGGGCTGGGGATCCTGCAAAATCGGCCTGTTGTCGCGGCCGATGTCACCGCTGAAAACGATTTTGAGGGTTTTGCCGCCCTCGTTGACCCACACCTCGATGGCCGCGGAGCCCAGAAGGTGCCCTGCGTCGACGAAGCGCGCGCGCATGCCGGGATAAACCTCGCTGATCTCATTGTAGGAAACGGGTTTGAAGGCCTTGAGCGAATCCACGGCGTCCTGCACGGTATAGAGCGGCTCCACCGGCGGCTTTCCGGCGCGCAGGTTCTTGCGGTTGGTGTATTCGGCCTCCTGCTCCTGAATGTGGCCGCTGTCCGGCAGCATGATGCCCGCAAGCTCCGCCGTGGCGCGCGTGGAGATGATTTTCCCTGTGAAGCCGCGGCGTACGAGCAGCGGGATCAAGCCGCTGTGGTCGATGTGCGCGTGCGTGAGCAGCAGCGCCTCTATTTCGCGCGGGTCAAACGGAAACTCTCCCTCGCCGAACTCTGTTTTCTTGTCCGCGCCCTGCCTCATGCCGCAGTCCACGAGGAAGCGCTTCCCCGCGAACTCCATCATGTGGCAGGAGCCGGTGACGCTTCGCGCCGCGCCGCAGAACCTTAGCTTCATTTTTGCTCCTTCCGTTTAAGGGACGGCTGCAGCCGATGCGCGTCAAGCGCTCTTCCCGCAGCACTGCTTGTATTTCTTGCCGCTGCCGCACGGGCAGGGGT
>JAEWMV010000193.1 GCA_023393045.1 Bacillota bacterium
CCACATGCCGATGTGGCAGTGCGCGTCCACGATGCCGGGCATGACATAACGGCCCGAAACATCGCGCACCTCGGCGTCCGCATAGGAGAGATTCGCGCCCACCGCGACTATTTTGCCGTTTTCAACCGCCACGTCCCCAACTGTCCAGGTTCCGTCCTCACAAAGAAGCGTGCCGTTCTTCAAGACCAACATAAACCCATCCTCCGTTTTCTTTTTTATTGTGAAAGCTGATTCAGTATGATTTCAACGGCTTCTATGACATCCCGCGCCAGGAGCATGCGCTCGCGCAGAAGCAACACCGCCTCGTCCGCGCCTGCGCCCAGAAGATACGCCCCCGCGCACGCCGCGTCGAAAGGCGAAAGCCCCTGACAGAGAAGGGCGAGCGTAATGCCGCAGAGCACGTCCCCGCTGCCGCCCTTAGCGAGCCCCGGGTTGCCCGTGACGTTGCGCGCGAGCCTTCCGTCCGGCGCGGCGACGACGCTCTCGTAATTCTTGAGCAGCACCGTGCAGCCCCACTCCATAGCATAGCGCGCGGCGATCTCCTCCTGACGCGGGGCAATCTCTCCGGCCGGAATGCCCGTGAGCCGCTCCATTTCCCCGAGGTGCGGGGTGAGCACGGTATTTTCATGCAACAGTGCATGTTGATCCCCAATTTTCGACAGGGTGAAAAGGCCGTCCGCGTCCACGACGAGGGGCTTCCCCGTCATAAGCGCGGCTTTGAGCAGCGCTTCCCTCCCCGTGCCCCGCCCGAGTCCCGGGCCGATGGCGACGACGGTCGCCTCGTCGAGATAAGGCCGCAGGAAGTCCGCCGCGCCTTCGTCCCAATCCTCCCCGGGATAGCGCACGCACATCGCCTCGGGCAGCATATAGAGCGCGCCCGCGACGGACTGCGGAACGATGACCTTGAGCGTGCCCGCGCCCGCGCGCAGTGCGGCGCAGGCAGCCATTGCGGCAGCGCCCGAAAAGCCCGGGCTCCCCGCAATCAAAAGGCCCTTGCCGTTATCCCGCTTGGAGCTTTCGCGCGGCCGCCGCGGGATCAGTTTTTGTATGTCTTCCCTTTGTAATATTCGGGCTGTCATCGCAATGAATATCTTAGCACTCTTATAGGGAATTGACAATTGACAATCGGGAACGTCCGCCGCAGCGGCAGTTATTCACTATTCACTTTTCGTTATTCGTTGAGCGTTTGACAATGACCATTGTCAAACGCGCCGCGTATGCTCACGTCCCCCGCGCTCACCGTAACAATTTCCCCCGAATCTTTTTTTACGACGAGTAAGCCCAGCGCGTCAAGGCCCGCAGCCATGCCGCAGTATTCCCCGTCCGGCGCGATCACGCGCACGCGGGAGCCGATGGTGGCGGACAGGGTCTTATATGTTTCGAGCAAGGCTGCATATGAAGCGTCGTCCCCGCAGGCGTCAAGAAGGGGTTCGATTTCGGCGAGGATGCGCGCGACGACCTCGTTGGGGTCGGTTTCCCTGCCAATCTGGAAGAAAAGCGATCCGGCGGTGTCCATGATATCCGCCGGGAATTCTCTTTGATTCACGTTCACGCCGATGCCCGCCGCGACGAAGCCCGCCGCGTCCGCCTCAAGGAGTATGCCGCAGAGCTTGCGGCCATCCGCTATGATATCGTTTGGCCATTTGATGCGCGCGTCCGCGCCGAAAAAGCGAAGCGCCCGGCACACGCCCAGGGCGATAGCAATGATACAGCGCGGCCCAAACTCCATGGGGAAGTTTGGGCAGATTAGCAGCGTCATCGCCACGGCATCCTCGCCGGAAAACCAGCTTCTCCCCCGCCTGCCGCGCCCTGCCGTCTGGCGGCGGCAGAGCACGAGCGCGCCGTGCGGCGCGCCGTTTCGCCCCAGTTCCTTCGCGGCCGCGTTGGTCGAGACCGTTTCCTCAAAAAAAACGACGGACCTGCCGAGGGCCTCCGTCGATAATAAGCTTTGCACGCGGTCGGGGTCAATCCTCGTCATCCTCGTCCTCCCCGACGTTTTCCAAGCCCTCCGCGTCGCCGAAAAAGAATTCAACGGCGGCCTTCGCGGCGGCAAAGTCGAAGCCGCGTCCCACGAGCCTTCGCATGACGCGCTGCTTTCTTTCCTGCTCGTCGAGCGCCGCGAACTGGCGCACATACTTTTCCGCGACCGCTTTGGCGTTGGCGGCCTCCGCCGCGTCGTCCACGGTGGAGATCGCAGCGTCTATCACGTCCTTGGGCAGCCTGTGCGCGTAGAGCTGCTCCTTGAGCTTGCGGCGGCTCACGGGCTTGGTCGCAAGGCGCGTTGCCACGAAATCCTCCGCGTATTTTTCATCGTCTACAAGGCCAAGCTCATGGAGGCGGGCGACGGTTTGAATGATATCCCCCTCGCCGAAATCGAGCGTGTCGAGCTTATCCTCCACCTCGCGCACGGTGCGCGGCTTCGCCGCGAGGAAGCCCAGCGCGGCGTCCATGGGCGACAGGCCCTTACTCCTCGCTTTTTCCATGCGCACCCTCCCCGTCCTCCGTTCTATTCAGCAGCGCGCCTGCGCGCAGCTTGAGTTCTTCTATGCTCATGGGCGGCTGAACGCTCCCCATGCAGTCATGGCATTCGTTTGCGCATTCGGGACATTTGCAGCCGCTCATGAGGCCATGCTCCACCTGCGCCATATATGCGCCGCATACCCTGCACGAACACCTCACGGCGCGTCCCCCACCGCTTCGAGGGCCTCTTCCGCGGCTATATCCGACCCTTCTGCCGCCATGCCGGACGCTTCCGCGCTGACGAGGCGCATAACTGCGGCCTCCCCGTCATAGCAGGCGGACATCTGGTCATAGGAGACGGAAAATTCCGGCCAGCCGGAAAGATAGGTTGTGATTTCATACGGGCGGTAGAGCAATACGATGGAGCGGCTCGTGAGATAATAGAGCTGGCCGTCCTCCACGGGCAGCGGGTCGCAAAGGAGCGTCATGCCGATGCTTTGCGCCTGCGCGGATACGACGTCCGGCAGTATGGAGCGCCAGCGGTCGCTGCGCGCGTCAAAGCAATCCTCAAGGGCAATCTCCTTACTCGTGGCCACATCGAAGGTCATGGGCAACTGCAGATACAGTTCGCGCGTGTCCATATCATAATAGCCCACGAGCAGGGAAAGTATGCCGTCCTCGTTGCACTTGACGCTGAAGTAGGTATAGACGGGCTCTTCCATCGCGCCTAAGCCCACGAGTATTTTGCGAAAGATGGCGGCGTTGAGCGAATCGTACGCTTCGGAATCCACGGCGGGATAGATGAGCGCATTGCCGCCGCCGTAGGTCTGCTCGCGGCGCACGAGGGGCAGCCGCTCAAAGCTGACGGGCTCGGGCGCAAGCTCGGGATCCCCGCTCCTCACAGGCGCGGAGGTTTTGGCGGGCTCGAGGGTCGCCTCAATCGCGCCGTCCGGCGCGGGCGCAGCGCACGCGGAAAGCATCATGCATATGAAAAGCGTGAGAAAAATGAGTTTTTTCAACCTGTCGCCCTCCCTTCATGCGGATTATATCATTTCCAAGGGAAAAAATCCCGTGAATAAAGGGTTAATTGATATCCATCGTCTCCGTTTCGGCTATTGCTTTTTCAATCATTCCGGAAAAGTCCACCGCCGCCTCGCTCGCGCGCACCTCGGCCACCTTCGGCCTCGTGGCGGGATGCTGGGGCACGAAAACCGTACAGCAATCCTCATAGGGCAAAATGGAGGTCTCAAACGTGCCGATTTTTTTTGCGATGTTGACGATGTCCTCCTTGTCAAAGCCGATGAGCGGGCGGAAAACGGGCATACCCACGGCGTCGTCCGTGACGCACAGGCTCTCGAGCGTTTGGCTTGCGACCTGCCCCAACGCCTCGCCCGTGACGAGCGCACGCGCGCCGTCTTTTTCGGCGAGCTTCTGCGCAATTTGCATCATGAGGCGGCGCATGACGAGCGTGGTCTCCTTGGACGGGCATTTCTCGTAGATGGCAAGCTGGATTTCCGTAAAAGGCACCAGATGGAGCCTGATCGTGCCCGCGTAGCGCGAGAGGAGGGAAGCGAGCTTGATCACCTTGTCCCGCGCGCGCTCGCTGGTATAAGGGTAGCTGTAAAAATGCACGGCGGAAAGCTCCAGCCCGCGGCGCGCGAGCATGTAGCCCGCCACGGGGCTGTCTATCCCGCCGGAAATAAGCAGGCAGGCGCGTCCCGCGGTGCCCGTGGGCATGCCGCCCGCGCCCATGATCTCGCGCGCGTAGACGAAAGCCATATCGCGTATCTCTACGCAGAGCTTGATTTCGGGCGCGCGCACGTCCACCGTCAAATTCGGGAACATCTCGAGCATGGCGTGGCCGAGCTCGCGGTTGATTTCCTCCGAATTCATGGGGAAGCTTTTGTCTCCGCGGCGGCAGAAGCACTTGAAGGTATGCCTGTCCTCCCCGGCGGCGGAGCGCATCACCCGCGCCGCAGCATCCACCACATTTTGCCATTCCTTATCGACCGCGAGCGCGGGGCTTATGGAATGCACGCCGAACACGCGGGAAAGCCTGGCGCACGCGTCCTCGGCATGCTCCGCAGCAACGCCGGACACGAATATCCTGCCCTGTTCGTAGCGCACCGAGGCGTTGAGTCCCGCGAGCGCGCCGCGTATGTTTTCCAGAAGTCTGCGCTCGAAGAAGGGGCGGTTGAGCCCCTTCAAATGGATTTCCCCGTAACGGACGAGCAAAACCTGTTCCACTTTTGTACTCCCCTACCTTATCTTCTCTTGTAACGCCGCAAAAAGGCGACCTGTTCGGCGATTGCCGCGGCGGCAGTATCCATTTCCTCCATCGTGTTGAACGGGCACAGGCTCAGGCGGATCGCCCCTTCCTGCCGCGCGCCCGTGACCCCCATGGCGGTTAAAATCCTGTTCTTGCCCTTTTTGTGCGCGGAGCAGGCCGAGCCTGTGGACACATAGATCTCCTTCGCCTCCAGCGCGTGGAGCAGCACCTCGCCGCGCACGCCCAGAAAGGAAAGGTTGAGTATGTGCGGCGCGCCGTCGCCCGGCCTGGGGCCGTTGACGAGGGTATCCTTGATGGAAAGCAGGTTTTTTGCGAGCCTGAGCTTCAATGCGTACATGCGCTTCCTGTATTCCTCAAGATGGGCGAGGTAGTGCGCGATGGCCGCGTCCATGCCCATGATGCCCGGCGTGTTGAGCGTGCCGGAGCGGCGGTTGTTTTCCTGCCCGCCCCCCGCCTGCCCGCCCGCGAAGCGCGTTGCGTTTTTTACATAGAGCGCGCCGACGCCCTTTGGCGCGTGGAATTTGTGGCCGCTGATGGAATAAAAATCGCAGTTCTTCGCCTCAAAGGGCAGTTTCAAAAAACCCTGCACGCCGTCGATATGCACGGCGGCTTCGGGCGCAGTCTTTTTCACCGTTTGATAAATGGCCGCACAGTCGTTGATGGCGCCCACCTCGTTGTTGACCTGCATGACGCTCACGAGCATCGTGTCCGGCGTAAGCAGCGCGGACAAGGCTTCCATATCGAGCGCGCCCGCGGCGTTGACCGGCGCTTCCACAACTTCATAACCCTGCGTGGCATAGGCCTTCACCACCTCGTAGGCGGAGGGATGCTCCGTTTCGCCCACGATGAGCCTGCCTTTCCCCCGCATGGCGCGAAGCGCGCCGAATATGGCGGCGTTGTTGCTCTCCGTGCCGCCGGAGGTGAATATGACCTCCTCGGCCTCGGCGCCCAATGCGGCGGCAAGCCTTGTTCTTGCGGCTTCCACCGCCCTTTCGGATTCCACCGCAGCGGAATACGCCGCGGAAGGGTTGAAGAAGCTCTGCGTCATATAGTGATGCGCGGTCTCCGCGGCCGCGTCGAGCGTGCGTGTCGTCGCGCTGTTGTCAAGATAAATCATCGTAACATCTCCCGTTTGAATAATTGGCATATATACCTCTCATCATTATATGCCGCGCTCGGGCTGGACGAACCTATGATATGATATCACGGCCGCGGCGCTTTTTCATCCATTTTATCCAATTCGGTTGCCTGGGAACCGCGTTTGGGATAAAATATCCGCAAGGCGCATTTAATTGAAGGAGTTTCTCATATGGGTTTTTCTGAAAGATGCACCCAGGGGGCGCAGCGGGCGCTCGCGCTCGCGCAGGAGGCCGCGCGCGATATGGGACACAACTATGTCGGCAGTGAGCATCTACTTTTAGGCCTCATCCGCGAGGAGGAGGGCGCGGCGGCGCGCGTGCTTGCCTCCTACGGCGTGACGGACAAGGCCACGCAGGAGAGGGCGGACGAGCTCGTCGGCCGGGGCGACTATCATTTTACGGACAGCTTCGGCTACACGCCGCGCACCAAGAAAATACTCGAGCTGAGCCTGTATGAGGCGAAATCGTTAAAGACCAGCTACATCGGCACGGAGCACATACTGCTCGCCATCCTTCGCGAGCGGGATTCCGTGGCGGTGCGCATATTGGAGGATTTGGGCGCAGACCTTCCGCTGCTTCGCTCCATGCTGACGGGCGAGGAAGTATCCCGGCAAAACGCCGCGGGCAAGAGCGTTGCGGACAATTCCCCCACACCCATGCTCGACCAGTTCGGCACGGATTTGACGGGCCTCGCGCGCGAGGGCGAACTTGACCCCGTGATCGGGCGCGAAACGGAAATCCAGCGCATTTTGCAGATACTCACCCGCAGGACCAAGAATAACCCCGTTTTGATCGGCGACCCGGGCGTGGGCAAGAGCGCGGTCATCGAAGGGCTTGCGCAGCGCATCGCCTCGGGCAAGATACCGGAGCTGCTTCGGGACAAGCGCATCGTGAGCCTCGATTTGGGCGCTATGCTCGCGGGCACCAAGTACCGCGGCGAATTTGAGGAGCGCATCACCAACGCCATCGCGGAGCTTCGCGAGGAGGGCAGAACCATCCTCTTCATCGACGAGCTGCACACCATCATCGGCGCAGGCGCGTCCGAGGGCAGCATCGACGCGGCCAATATATTAAAACCCGCCCTCGCTCGCGGCGACATACAGGTTGTGGGCGCGACCACGCCGGACGAGTACCGCCGCCATATCGAGCGCGACGGCGCGCTCGAGCGCCGCTTCCAGCCCGTGAACATCGGCGAGCCCACGCGCAAGGAGGCGGAGTGCATACTCTTTGGATTGCGTGACAAGTATGAGGCGCACCACAAGGCGCGCATCACGGACGAGGCGATACGCGCCGCCGTGGATTTGGGCGACCGCTATATTTCCGACCGCTTCCTGCCGGACAAGGCCATCGACCTCATGGACGAGGCCGCGAGCCGCGTGCGCCTGCGCGCCTACAACACCCCGCCCGACGTGACGGAGTTGCGCGGGCGTCTGGACGGACTGCTCAACGAGAAGGAGGAGGCCGTCAACAACCAGAACTACGAGCGCGCCGCTGCCATACGCGACGAGGAGCAGAAGCTGCGCGCCAAGATAGAGCGCATCCGCGCCGACTGGGAGCGCCAGCGGGACGACAACGAATCCGTAGTCACCGCGGACGACATCGCAGAGGTGGTCAACGCCTGGACGGGCATCCCCGTGAGCCGCCTCACCGAGAGCGAGAGCGAGCGGCTCATCCACCTTGAGGAAAAGCTGCATGAGCGCGTGATCGGCCAGGACGAAGCCGTGTCCGCCGTGTGCCGTGCCATACGCCGCGCGCGCGCGGGTTTGCAGGACCCCGGAAGGCCGATTGGCTCCTTCATCTTCCTCGGTCCCACGGGCGTGGGCAAAACGGAGCTTTCCAAGGCTCTCGCGCAGGCGGTTTTTTCCGACGAGGAAGCGATGATACGCCTCGATATGAGCGAATATATGGAGCCGCACAGCGTGAGCAAGCTCATCGGCTCCCCGCCGGGCTACGTCGGCTACGACGAGGGCGGCCAGCTCACCGAGCGCGTGCGCAGGAAGCCCTACAGCGTGATTCTGCTCGACGAAATCGAAAAGGCGCACGCGGACGTGTATAACATCCTCCTGCAGGTGCTTGAGGACGGCAGACTGACCGACTCGCGCGGGCGCACGGTGGATTTTCGCAACACCATCATCATCATGACCTCCAACGTGGGCGCGGCGCGCCCGGGCAGGAACGTGGTGATGGGCTTCGGCGCCACCGCCGCGCGCGAGGAGCACGTGCGCGAGGAAATGCTTTCCGAATTGAAAAAGACCTTCAGCCCCGAGTTCCTCAACAGGGTGGACGAGGTGATCCTCTTCAACCAATTGAGCGCCGAGCAGACGCTCGCCATCGCCCGGCTGATGCTCCAAAAGGTCAAGGCGCGCATCGCCATGCGCGGCATCACGCTCACAATTTCCCCCGAGGCGGAGGAACTTCTCTCGCGCGACGGGTTCGACACGCAATACGGCGCGCGCCCGCTGCGCCGCCTCATCCAGCATCGCGTGGAAGACAGTCTGAGCGAAGAGCTGCTGCTTGGCAACATCAAACTTGGGGACAGCGTGGCGCTCGAGGTTGAGGGAGAGAAGCTGCGCTTTGTAAAAATATGACGAATTGTTAACAGTTTGTTAAACGGCCCCTGATTGCAAAAAGGTCGCAATAACATTAAAATGGAATCGTCAATCTTGTAACAGGAGCCGTCCATTGTTATGAACCGCAAGCTTCGCATCGTGCTCATCCTCGTCCTCGCGGCCGTACTGGCCGTGGGTTCGGTGGCTTACGCCGAGCCGGACGCGGACACTGCGAGCGGCGAGGACTCCGGCGACGCGGACGACGCGCAAAACCACACGCACAGCTATTATTGGGATCCCTTTTCCCGCAGTTTCCGCCGGTTTGACTTGTCGGCGGAGCTTCGCGTACTGCTCGACCTGCAGGACGCGCCCAACGGATATACGGAAGATAATATAGACCCTGCGCCCGAGGACGGCGAGGACTTGCTCGCGCTCGACGAGGAGGCGCTGCTTGCCGCGGCGCAGGTGCTCTACGGCCGCGTGATCGGCCTTGACCCCGGCCATCAAAGCGTCCCGGACTTCGGCCTCGAACTGATTGCGCCAGATTCCCATTTTACAAAAATCCGCCAGAGCGCGGGCTGCTCGGGCGTGCGCAGCGGCGTGCCCGAATACAGGGTCAACCTCCTCGTGGCCGAAAAGGTCGCGGCGCTTTTGCAAAGCTGCGGCGCGACGGTGGTGATGAGCCGCACGACGAACGACGTTTGGCTTTCCAACATCGAGCGCGCGGTATTGATGAACCAGAGCGGCGCCGCATTGTGGATCAGGCTCCACTGCAACGCGTGCACGGACACGGAGCGCTACGGCGCCAGCGTACTCATGCCCTCCCAGATTATAACGCCCGATATATACGAACAAAGCCTTTATCTGAGCCAATGCATCGGCGGCGCCTTCGGCGAGGCGACGGACGCAGGAGAAGTGCAGTTGGTGCCGCTTGAGAATCAAACGGGCTTCAACTGGTCCCGGATACCCGTTGTGGCGCTTGAGATGGGCTACCTCACCAACGCGCGGGAGGACGCGCTGCTCAACAGCGACGCGTATCAGATGCGCTGTGCGCTGGGTATTTTCAACGGCATCGTGCGCTATTTCGCGGGCATCGCGGCCGCTGAGGAAGCTTTGGACGCACCCGTGGACGGACAGCCCGTAGACGAGGGCGAGGCCATCGCGCCCGAGGATACCACCGCGCCCTACGAGCCCGCGTTCGGACAGGACGGCGAATGATGCGGCCTTCGCGCGGGAAACTCCATCGTGCGGCCTTATCCGCGGCAATGCTCCTGTGCTTGGCCGCGGCTTCTTTTCTTTCGGGCTGCTCGATTCTCGATCGATTCGCCTCCACCGCCGCGCCCACCCCCTCCCCCGCGGCTTCTCAAAGCGCGCAGCAGACGCCGCAAAGCACGGCGACGCCCTTTTCCATCAATCCGCTCTACAGCTTTTATCACGCCTATCTCTCCGATACGCGAAATCCCTGCAACGCGCTTGCCGCCGCGCTCGTGGAGAGCGATGCGAGCGCGGTTGCGCTTCAGTTTTCGCTGGAGCTGAGCTTGCACCGCGCCGCGCTCTCCGACATCGGTGCGACGGTGTGCCGCCTGTTCCCCGGCGACGACGGCCTCACCTACTCCGGCACTGTGCAGGGTGCGGCGAGCGGCACCGGTTCCATGCGCGCCTCAGGGGACAGTTCGTATTCTTATACCTTCACATACGACGATGGCGACGCGCTCGCGGGCGAGTATGAAACGGATGTTTCCGCGCGCTTCTCGCTGGGTGCGTACGCGCCTACCCCCTCCCCCACGCAGACGCCGACGCTCACCGCCTCCGGCACGGCGGAACCGGAAACCGCGCCCCAGTTCAATGCGAGAAGGACCTGCTCGATAGAAAAAACCGCGGAGGGCTGGACCTCCACGGTTGAGGAAGACGGATTCGTTTCCATTCTGACGCTCGGCGCAGACAAAATCGAGTTTGCCCGCAACGGCATCATCGCCCGCCTCGCCGGGGGCGAGCTTACATTTGAGCTTGCGGTTACAGAAGCGACAGCAACGCCAGAACAATGACGCCCGGCACACCGAACACGCCCGCCACGAGCGCCGAGAGGAATGTGATGGGCACGACGAGGCCGAATAGCCCGCCGATGAGGTTGAAAACCACGAGGATCAGCGCGCCGATGAGCGCGTTGACCACGAGCTTCCAGATGATTTTGAGCGACACCTTTAAAAGCTTGCATATCAGCCAGAGTATCAACAGGCCGATGCCGAACGCGGCGACGCCGATCATCACGCTTGCAAAACCCATGCCCATATCCTCCCGTCATCCGCCGTTTGCGGTTTATTCGCGCTTGGTCTGCTTCAGAAGAAACACGTATTTCCTTCGCGCGGCCTCCATGTCGTAAATCGCGAAATCTATGAGGTCGGGGTCCCTCACATTCTCATAGTACTCCATCGCCGCTTTCCAGCGCTCCAGCGCCTCGGCGACCTTATCGCGCCCGACGGCCGCATTTGATTTCAACAGTGCCATAACTTTCCTCCAATAACCATATTTGGTCACCGGATTAAGTATGTGCATGATTGTTGGATTCTATAACCCCTGCTGTGTGACGCCCGCCTTTTTCAGCAGTTTTATACAGTAATACACGAGCACGCTGTAAAGGGGAATCATCACGGCCTGATTGATGATGCGGGGGATGAACGTCTCCCACGGCATGGAATAGAGCCAGATGAGAAGCAGCGTGTTGAGGATGACGCTCGCAATCGTCTGCCCTGCCGCCACGGCGAGGAGGATGCGAAGGAACTTAGGCTCCCGCTTCTTCATAAAGAACAGGCCGGGGATGAGCCCGAAGAGCACGCCGATCACCGTGAAGAAAGGCACGTACGCGCCCTTGGGGAAGATGTTCGCCTGGAGGAAATCCGTAAGGCCGCCCACCATGGCGCCGTAGGCCGGCCCGAAGAGCACGCCGGCGAGTATGACGGGCAGCGTGCCGAAGCCGATTTTTAAGGAGTACGCGCCAAGCGGCATCGCCGGGATGCTCAAAAGCCCGCCCAGCACCACGCCAAGCGCGGTGAGAAGGGCGCAGATGACGAGCCGCCGCGTTTTTTCGCGGTTCCATATGCGCGCGGCCGCGTCCTGATTGAGCCGCAGCAGCAGCGCCGCGATGACGGCCCACGGCAGGAAAATGCCCGCCATGACGAGGTAATCCGTCGCCTCGTTCACCGCCTGATAGGCATTGGTGAAATAGGCGTAAAGCGCGCAGGGAATCGCCATACACAGGACGAAAACAAGTATTTTGCCAAGCTTGCTCTTCATAAAAATAGCCTCCTTTACACGGCCGTAATACCGCATAGAGGAAGCTTGAATCCTTTATGCAGCAGCGGGATTCGAGCGCTGAACCGTAAACTCATGCGTTATTCGTCCGCCGGACAACTCCCCGTTCCGGCGGCACTGCTCCCCGCGTCCGCGGGAAACGCACAGCGCCCTACTCTGCGTATGTCCAAAGGGATTCTACAACACTTGCGCCGGAATGTCCAGATGATTATCGTATATCATTCCAATCATCCCTCTATTTTCAGCGCGTACGTCGCGCGCACAACGTTGCCGAGCGTCTCCGCGTCGACATAACTGACGTATATCGTGTCACCCGACGCGCTCACGCCTATGCTCATGGTGGCGAGATCCGCCACGGCGCGGCTTTGCCCCGTCGCGATGTCATACACCCACAGCCTGTAGGGATAGGGATCGGCGCCGGAGGCCGCGTCGCCCCCCTCGCCGCCTTCCCCGCCCTCGCCGGTATTGCCGGAGCGCATGTTCTCAAAATAGAACAGCTTCTTCGCGTCCGGCGACCAGCGGAAGGAATATACGCGAAAATCCGCCGCGATGTTCGTCGTCTCACCGGTCTGCAGGTCGGCAACGGCGAATGTGGACGCCGCGCCGTCGCCCGCGCCCGTAAGGTCGCTCTTATTGTCGGTAAAGGCGAGATAGCGGTCGTCCTGCGAAAAGGCGAACATGTCCGCCGCGAGGTAGAAGCGTCGCAGGCCGCCCTCCGGCTTGACGCGAAACATCTGCGCGCCATCCTCCAGCGTCGTCTCGCAGAAGAACACCTCCCCGTCGAGGAAGGCGAGACTCGATTCGTCCACGCCCTTTTTATCCACTACGGTGTGGCGCTTGCTCTCGCTGGGCACGTTGAAATCGTACTGATTGATCACGATCTCGCTTGAGCCGCCGATGGAGAAGATGCGCCCGCCCACGCTGTCCCAGCAGTAGGCGCTCACCGTATCCCCAAAGCCCATGGACGACAAATCCGTCAGCAGGTCGCGGGAATCCACGTCGAACACATACAGGTGCGCGCTTTCGCCGCTGCGCTCCAATACCGCGAGCTTGCGCCCGTCCGGCGAGTATTTGGCGGAATCGATGGCCTGGAACTGGAAATCCATCAGCTGCCGCGCCCCGCCCGACAAGGATTGCACATAGAGCATTTCATATTCACTCACGCTGCCGCCCGCCTCGTATTGCGTGACGCGGCGGCTGTAGAGGAGACCCTCCCGATCCGGCGTAAGGGTGAGGAAAAGCCCGTCGGGTATGAGCACGTCAAGCTTTGCCGCCACGCCGTTCACGCGCGCGGGCTTGACGTCAAAGGCCGCGAGATAGTCCATATCCTGCGAATAGGAGGGAAGCGTTCCGTCCTCGAGCAAAACGACCTCCCAGTGCGCGGGGACGGCGTTCTCCTCCCGGGCCAGTATGCTTTGCATCAATTCCTCGGCGGCGTTTTTCGTATTGAACGCGCCGGAGATGAGCAGGATATTCACGCCGTTGGCGGCGAGCACGGGCGTCATCGCCTCTGTCGTTATGGTTCCGTCGCAATAATCGCGATAGGCGTTTGCGAGCACATAGTAGGCCGAGCCCGCGGGAGCGGCCACACCCTCGAGGATGTCCACCACGCCGTTGTCCGTCTTGGCGGGCGCGGGCGTCGCCTCTTCCTTTTCTATGGGGCGAAGGGTGACAGTGATTACGCTGTCCTCGTCGCTCGCGCGAAAGGCAACCTCGCGCGCAAGCTGCATATACAATCTGAAAACGCCGCCCTGCTCGGGCGAATAGTTGAACACGCCCGCGATGAGCGCGGACGAATCGGGGTCAAACTCGCGCTCGTAATCCCAATAGGTGAGGGATTCGAACTCGATTACAAGCCGGTACGGCTTGTCCAGCGTATACACGCGGTATTTGGGCGGATTGGAAACATCCCTTTGCGTGCCCTCGCCCGAAAGCTTGCTGTCGGACACGAAATCGAAGGTGAGCACAGTGTCCCCGCCCTCGTCGCGCATGGCGAGGGAAGCGAGGTTTGCGTTCATGAGGGTGCCGCCGCCCTTTGCATCCCCCGTGAGCGAAAAGCCCGAAAGGTCCTGTCCCTTGGGATCCGCCGAGGCGTCGCCTCCCTTTTTGCAGCCGGAAAGCAGTGTGACGGCGAGGAGGACGGCCAAAGCCGCGCTTAGGTATCTTCGCATAAGGCAACTCCTTGAAAAGTTAAGCACATTATAGCATAGCCCCGGCGGCATTGTAAGCTTTCCCGGCGTCGGAGGCGCTATTTCATACATTGTTTTCAAAATATAGGGTTAAAAGTGTTTGCAGCTTTTTTCTTATTTGCTATAATTATGTGGATATGAATCCCATGCAGGAGGAAATGTTGATGAGATGCAAGAACTGCGGAGCGCAAAACGAGGACTATCTCGAGTACTGCGAACAATGCGCGGCTCCGCTTACGCCGGACGACGCGGCGCAATCGGACGACCCCGGTTATAAATCCTACGCCGCCTCCACCGGCGAGACCCCGCCCGCCTGGGGCTTTGTGAAAGCGCCGCAATGGCCCAAGCCCGACTTTGACGCGAACACGGTGAGCGAGGAAGACATCCCCGAGAACTACGCGAAAAAGTTCACGCCGCGTCCCGCGGATGAAATCAGGCAGGAGGCGCCCAAGGCCGCGCCCGCCGCCGCATACGATTCCGCGTATGACGAGGCTTACGCGCGCCCCGCACGCGCGCACGGCGCAAGCGCCCAGAGCGCGCCCCACCACAGGGCCGCCCCCGCGCAGGCCGCTGCGTCCGGACGCGCTTACGAAGCATATCGCGGCGCGGACGCCGCCGCGCAGATTGCGGATGAGGACGAGCCCGTCCCCGCGAAGCCCCGCAGGGCGCAGAAGAAGGCGGAGGATGAGTTTTCCGACTTCGGCGGCGGCTACGGCCGCGCGCGTGCAAAGTCCGGCTCCGGCAGGAAGCGCAATGTGCTCTTCGTCGCCGCGGCGGGCGTGCTGGTGTTGCTCATCGCAATCTTCACCGTGGTACTCGTGAGCACCAAGTACGCGGGCAATTTCGGCAAGTTCATCAGCTGCACGTTCGCAGGCGACCCCATCACGCGCACGCCCACGGTCGAGGCCACCATCAACGAGCATGGAGACCCTTCCTACCTCATCATGGTATATACGAAGAACAATTATTACGTGCGCTTCACGGCGGGCGATTTGGTACATGAATTCCCGATCACAAAGGGTTCGCAGGGCCTTGTGATACCCGAAAAGATCTGGATACCGGACGAGCCTTTAGAGAGCGCGACGCTGAGCGTTACGCCCGACATCGTGGTCATCAGTCCCAAGGGCGTTGAGACGAAAGTGGAGTTTGAGACTCCCCTGACCATCAACGTGCCCGCCATCACCCTCACCATGACGCAGCCCACCGTGAGCGACTTCACCGTGGATTCCACCACGGTGCCCATAGCGGGGCATGTGAGCGACAACACGGCCTCCATCTTCGTGGGCGAAAACCAGGTGGCCGTGGACGAGGCAGGCAATTTCTCCACCAACTACACGCTGCCCGGAGAGGGCACCTACGTGCTCGAGGTCAAGGCGCAGAAGAACGGCTACATGAGCGCGGTTCAAACCTATAACGTCACCTACGGCACGGCGGGCACCCCCACCACGCCCGAACAGGGCAACGTCGCCTTCAGCGTGAACGACGACGTCAAGCGCTACGGCACGGGCGCGACGATGGCGGTCGCCGGCACCATGGAGCCGGGCGCGGTCATTTCCGTCAGCGGCGTGGAGCTCGAGGGCGCTATCACGCAGGACTCCGCCGCGGGCACGTTCAGCTTCACCGTCAAGACCGCGGAGGTCGGCGTTTACGAGGCAGCCATCACCGCGACAAAGGGCGACGCGGCCAAGACCAGCACGCTCTATCTCGAGCACCAGCCTGAAAAGGACGCCTACATGGGCAGCGTTTATCGAATCGATTACGCGCGCATACGCGATTACCCGAACCACGAGCAGGGCTACAAGATCGTGGGCACCATCACGGAAGTCAAGCAAACCGCGCCTTTCGTCATCGCGCGCATACAGACCAGCGAGGGCGACATCATGTTCTGCTACTTCAGCGGCGTTTCCACCATCGAGGTGGGGGACGGCAAGACCTACGAGCTCTACGCCGACCCCTTCGGCACGGACGAGCAGTCCGGCCTGCCCTACATGCACGCCTGGTTCATACTCAAACGCTCCAACTGACCGTCGTCAATCCCGATGGCCGCCCGTCACGGGCGGCCATCGGTTTTTAGGGCATTTATATCCAAAGCTTGTTGGCGGGGCGATCGGATGATATGATAGGAAAGTGGTTTATATTTCGCCCCCTATCCTCAAGGAAACGGTGGAGCCATGGACGAAAGCTGCAAAACCAAATACCCCGTCATGCTCGTACACGGCACGGGTTTTCGCGATATGAAGCTGCCCCTCTACTGGGGGCGCATCCCGCGGGTTTTGTGTGAGCGCGGCGCGGACGTCCATTACGGCATGCAGGACGGCTGGGCGAGCGCGGCGGCCAACGCGGCGAGACTTATCGAACGCGTGCGGGAGATACTCGCTCGGACGGGCACGGAAAAGATCAATCTCATCGGCCACTCGAAGGGCGGGCTTGAAGTACGCATGGTGGCTGCATCCCCCGAAATGGAGGGCAAAGTGGCCAGCGTCACCACCGTGGCCACGCCCCATCACGGATCGAAGACCATGGACAGGCTCCTCCGCGCGCCGCAGCGCCTTTTCAACATGGCGGCCTTCGCCGTCAACAACTGGACGCGCGCCTTCGGCGACCGGGAGCCGGATTTTACCACCGTCTGCCGCGAATTTTCCACCGCGCATATGGAAAAATTCAATCGGGATTATCCCGATTGCCCCGATGTGTTTTATCAAAGTTTCGCCTGCGCCATGAGCCGGCCCTTGAGCGACGTCAACCTTGCGACGGCGCATTTCATCATCAAGCTCATCGAAGGCGAAAACGACGGGCTTGTGACGGTGGAGTCGGCAAGATGGGGCGAAAATTTTACGTTTCTCAAAAGCGTAAGCCGGCGCGGCATCTCCCATCTCGACGAGGTGGATTTTCGCCGCATGCCCTTTTCCAAAAAACATGCGCCGGGGCGCGTGAGCGACATATGCGAGGTGTACACCGGAATCGTATCCGACCTAAAAAACAGGGGATTTTAACGCGCCCAAGCGCGTAATACTACTTTTATAACACAGGTAAGCCGATGACGAGGAAAAAGGACAAAAAAAAGAAGTGGTACAGGCTCGACAACGCGGCCACCATCTACCCCGTGGTGATGAACCGCAAATGGATGGCCATGTTTCGCCTGTGCGCCACGCTCGATGAAACGATAGACCGCGAAACGCTTGCCCGCGCCCTTCGCACGACGCTCCGGCGCATGCCCACCTTCAGCGTGTGCGTGAAGCGCGGCCTTTTCTGGTTCTACCTCGAGGAGCTTCGTGGCGCGCCCCCCATTGAGGAGGACGTGGCGAACCCATGCCTGCCCATCGACATGAAGAGAAACAACGGCTTCCTTTTCCGCGTGCGCTGCCACGAGAAGCGCGTGGCACTCGAATTCTTCCACGTGCTCACGGACGGCACGGGCGGCATGCGCTTTTTGAAAACGCTCGTCGCGGAGTATCTGAGCATGAAGCACCGCATCGTGATACCGCGGGACTCGGAAATACTCGACTGCTCCATGTCGCCGAAACCCGAAGAACTGGAGGACAGCTTCCACAAGGTCGCGGGCAAGGTGACGCTCGCACGCAAGGAGCCGGACGCGTACAGGATCAACGGCACGGAGGAAGTCGACCAGTTCATGAACATCGTCACGGGCATCGCGGATACTGCCGCCATCGCCGGGAAAGCGAAGGCCATGAACGTTTCCGTCACGCATTACCTCGCGGCGCTTCTTATACAGAGCATCGGCGACATCCAGAAAAAGGAGCTCTTCCGCAGCCGCCGCCACAAGCCCGTGAAGATTTGCGTGCCGGTGAACCTGAGGAAAATCTTCCCCTCGTCCACCCTGCGCAATTTCTCCTCCTACGTCAATCCCGGCGTGGAGTATAAGTATGGGGACTACACCCTCGAGGAAATCGCCAACGCCGTCAAGTGCTACATGGGGCTCGAGGCCACGCCCAACAAGCTGCGCGCAAAGCTTTCCTCAAATGTGGAAGCAGAGACGCATCCCTTCCTCCGGCACGCGCCGCTCTTCATCAAGGTGCAGGTCATGCGCGCGGTATACAAGGCGACCGGGGATATACAGAGCTCCGCGCTTTTGTCAAACCTCGGCACCGTGACGCTGCCGCGCATCATGGAGCGCCATGTGGAGCGCTTCGACTTCCAGCTCGGCCCGCTGTTTGAAAACAAGGTCACCTGCGGCCTCGTTTCCTACCGGGGCAAATCCTACATCAATTTCACCCGCACCATACGCGAAACGGACACGGAACGGGGCTTCTTCACGCGGCTGGTCGAGGAGGAGATACCCGTTATGATAGAGAGCAATACGAGGGAAAGGAAGCTGATGGAGTCATGTCATACTGCGTGAACTGCGGCGTAAAGCTCGCCGAATCGGAAGCGGCCTGTCCGCTGTGCGACACGCCCGTCGTCAACCCAAGGGCGGAAAGAGAGGAAACCGGCTACGCGCCCTATCCCCCGCGCGTGGAAACGCAGAAGATCAACACGAGCTTTATTGCGCTGTTGGGGCTTTTGATACTGCTCGTGCCCATCGTAGTGACCTTCGTGTGCGATTTGCTTGGCGATTTTACCATCGACTGGTCGCCCTATCCCATGGGCGCGTGCGCGCTCGTCTATGTGTTCCTGTTCGTGCCGATGTTCTTTAAAAGGCCGCTCGTTTATGTGTTCATCGCCATTGACGGCGCCGCCGTGTGCCTGTATCTCGCGCTCATCGCGTGGCTGACGGACGGCATGGGCTGGTATCTGCCCGTGGCGCTGCCCATCACCGCGGCGACGGGCGTGCTCGTCGGCTGCGCTACGCTCATCTTCCGCCTCAAAAAGCTGCGCCCTCTCCCCAAATACGCCATATTGTGCTACATGCTCTGCGTCTATTTCATTCTGCTTGAAATCATACTCGAACTCGCCTATTACGGCACGGTGCTGCTGCAATGGTGCTGGTACGCCAACGCGCCTCTGGTGGTCATCGGCGTGCTGCTCTTCATCGTCAACGGCAGGGAGGGAGCCTTGGACGAGCTTCGAAGAAGGCTTTTCACCTGATGCGCACTCCTTATAGCAAACAGCCGGGCATACGCCCGGCTGTCATTTTCTTCGGCTCTTATTCAGTCCCTGTGGAGCTTGCTCTCAATTTCGTTCTTGAGGTTCGCGGCCTCCGTGACGATCTTCGTGCGGATGGAGGCGAGCAGCGCGGGCTTCTCCTCCCTGTCCCCGCCCCAGAAAAAGAGCGCCACCGTGCCGGGGCCGACGTGCGCGCCCGTGCCCGGTTCATAGCAGACGATGGTGAAGTCAACCTTGGGATGCGCTTCGCATATGGCGTCCGCAAGCGCCTGCGCATCCTCCGCGCATCCTGCGTGCGCGATGCCCGCGCGCAGGTTTTCCGGCGCGTCGGCAAAGTTTTCGTTGAAAATATCCACAAGAGCGCGCAGGGCCTTTTTGCGCCCCATGATCTTTTTGTCGAGCACGATGCGGCCTTCCGCATCCGCCGTCAGGATGGGTTTCAGGCTGATGATGGTGCCAAGCAGCGCCACGCTGCCGGAAATCCTGCCGCCGCGCTTGAGGTAAAGGAGATTGTCCACCATGAAGTGCTGGCGCATCTGCGTGCGCCGCGCGTTGAGATAATCCGCAATTTCCTTCACGCCGCAGCCGCGATCGCGCATATCCGCCGCCTCCAGCACCATCAGGCCCTCGCCCAGCGAGGCTCCCCGCGTGTCCACGGCAACGACCGCGCGCCCGGGATACGCTTGCGCAAGGCTCTTCGCCGCGGTTTCGCCCGCGAAATACGTGCCGCTCACGCCCGAGGACATGGCGACGTAGAGCACGTCGTCCCCCGCCGCAAGGCACGGCTCAAAGGCGGCTGTGAAGGCCGCGGTGTTGATCATGGAGGTCTTGAGCTCAAGTTTATCCTCGCGCCGCATGCGCTCGTAGAAGGCTTCCCCGTCGAAATCTCCGCCGGGCTCGTAGCAGGGCATCTCCTCCCCGTTGACGAGAAGCGTCAATGGCACGACCCCGATGTTCCTCTCCCGGATGAGCGCCTCCGGCAGATTGGCGGACGAATCCGTGAAAAGTTGCAATGAAACGGTAATCATCTCCCTAAAATCTAGTATACCCAACCATGATAAGCTTTCACGCCGTTCCTGTAAAGAGAGGGAATGTGAAATTAATGGGGCGAATTGCAAATAAACGGGAATTGTGGCGGCGTCGGCGCAAAGCTCTCTCCGCTCCTTCAGGCGATTTTTGCGCGCAGAGCCCGGAATTGTGCTATATTAATACAGATGAGCCGCGGCAGCGCGCCGCGGTATGCTTTGAGGATGGAACATGCGCGTTACGACCGATATGATTCGCCCCGAGTTGCGGGGCTGCGCCGCAGTTTTGCGGCTTTTGATGCCGCCCTACACATTGGGAAGGTTCCGCTTTGAAAAAGCCATGTGCCGCCTGCTCAGGGGCGTGCACAGCCGAAGGATGCGTTTTGAGCAGGTCTTTCTCCCGCGCGCGGGCAAAAGCCGCCTTCGCCTTTGCGTGTACGCGCCCAAAGAGCCGAAGGCGGGCGCGCCGGGCCTTTTGTGGCTGCACGGCGGCGGCTATGCCATCGGCGCGCCCGAGCAGGACGAAGGGACGATCTGGCGCTTTGTCAGGGCGAGCGGCTGCACGGTCGTGGCGCCCGACTATACGCTCTCGCTCGACGCGCCCTACCCCGCCGCGCTGGACGACGCCTACGCCGCGCTGCTGTGGCTGAGGGACAACTGCGAAAAATACGGCGCGCGCGAAGACCAGCTCTTCGTCGCCGGGCAAAGCGCGGGCGGCGGCCTCGCGGCCGCGCTTGCGCTCTACGCGCGGGACAGGGGCGAGGTGTCGCTTGCCTACATGATGCCCCTCTACCCCATGCTCGACGACAGGATGGAAACCCGCTCCATGCGCGACAACGACGCGCCCGCGTGGAACGCCAAATCAAATGACGTCGCCTGGCGGCTCTACCTCGGGGATCTCTTCGGCGCGTCCGGCGTACCCGCTTACGCCGCGCCAAGCAGGGCGGCGGATCTTTCCGACCTTCCCCCCGCCTGCTCCTTTGTCGGGAGCATTGACCCTTTTTGCGACGAAACGAGGGCTTTCTTTGATCGTCTCAATCAACAGGGCATACCGGCGCGCTTGAAAGTGTTCGAGGGCTGCTTCCACGGCTTTGACCTTTTCCGCCCCAAATCCGAGGTCGGCAAGGAAGCGGCGGCGTTCACGATGGACGCCTTTCTCTACGCCGCCGCGCATTATACGGCGGCGCAGCCGGAGCGGGAGCCGTAGCCCGCGTATCCCCGGAATTCCCTTCGCTTTCCCGCCCGCCCCGAACGGTTCAGGGAGGGCTTTTTTGCGCCGAAAAACGCGCACGAACCAAGGTTACATCAACACAGAGGCCAGTTCAAAATAATCCTGTTTCATCTTTAAAAAGATAGAGTCAAGTTACACATATTGTAGTATAATGTAGGAAAACAAGTGAAATTTGGAGGTTTTTGTAGTTTTTTGTATTTTAATTTATGCTAAACAGCGATATGAAACCTTGCTAGATAATGTGTTTACAGGTTGAATTATGACTAAATGTAGAGTAAAATGTCACTTATTAGTGGTTTACCATGCCAACAAGCGCAAAAAACGGCAACAATTGGTCGTTATTGCATTGTACAATCAATGATACATATACGATGTAATATGATAGGATAAGGATTCCGGCTGGTACGGGAGGCGGGCTGAAAGCTTGAGAAAGTCGATTCTCTCTCTGACAGTTGCGATACTTTTGCTTCTGCCAAGCGCGGCGTACAGTCTGGGCGCGGCCGTTCTGGGCGACCCGCCGGATGAAACGCCCGCCGAGCGGGAATGCGCATCGCTGATCGTCGCGGACGCCGCCACCGGCGCAATTCTGGCGCAAAAGGATGCGGACGCGCAATTCGACCTCGTCGGCGGCATGGTGCGGGTCATGGCCGCGCTGACCGCGCTGGACTATGTGAGCCCGGACGACACGATCGAGCTTGAGAACGCGGACTTCGGCCCGCCCGCGGACGCGAGGTCCATCGGCTTCCGCGCGGGCGAAGCTTATCTCGTGGAGGATATACTCTGCGCGATGCTCGTCCACTGCGCGAGCAACGCGGCGCTCGTGCTGGGCGGCGCGGTTGAAAAGGCTGCGGGCGCGGACAGCTTCGTTTCCCTGATGAACGAAAAAGCCGCGGCGCTCGGCATGGAGGATACCCGCTATGTAAACGCCACGGGCTCCGGCGGCGTGGGGCAGGCAACATGCGCGCGGGATCAGCTTATCCTCGCGCGGGCAGCACTTGAAAACGACGCCATCCGCTCCGCCATGGCCGCGTACGAATACCGGGTGAAATCCTCCGGCGCGGGGCTGCCGGACGCCATGTATCAATACTCGGGCATCATGCTCCCGGACGATGCGCTTCACGACCCGAGGGTGAGCGCAGTCGCGCGGGGAAGCGGCGCTTCCGAAACGAGCATATTGATTCGCGCGCAAAGCGAAGGGAGGGAGGTCATACTCGTTATGC
>JAEWMV010000195.1 GCA_023393045.1 Bacillota bacterium
TGACTATCCTTTGCAAAAAAAGCGCCATAGCTTTGAATATTTGCGCACCATCAACCACCTTCGTCCACCACGAACGCGTTTATGGCGACGTTTCGGGTGCGCTCGGTGGCGGCACAGGCCATCCACCGTTTCTTTGACGATTTAGGTTTTGTGTATGTGCATACCCCCATACTAACGGGAAGCGACTGTGAAGGCGCGGGCGAGATGTTCCAGGTAACCACGCTGCCACTCGACAAGGTGCCAAAAACCCCTTCGGGTGCGGTCGACTATGCTTCGGATTTTTTTGAAAAGCCTGTGAACCTCACCGTTAGCGGCCAGCTTTACGGCGAGGCATTTGCGCTTGCGTTTCGCGACATTTATACCTTCGGACCGACCTTCCGTGCGGAAAAATCCTTTACGGCGCGGCACGCGGCCGAGTTTTGGATGATAGAGCCGGAAATGGCATTCTGCGATTTGAGCCGCGACATGGATATAGCGGAAGCCATGGTGAAGCACATCATCAAAACCGTCATGGAACGCTGCCCCGATGAGCTCGAATTTTTCAATGCATTTGTGGACAACACTCTTTTGGAAAGGCTTCAAAACGTTGTCGATAACGAGTTTGCCCGCATCACCTATACCGAGGCGATAAAGCTTTTAGAGGATTCGGGCGAGGAGTTCAAGTACCCCGTCAAGTGGGGGGCGGACTTGCAGACTGAGCATGAGCGCTACATCGCCGAAAAGGTATTTAAAAAGCCCGTGTTCGTGACGGATTACCCCAAGGACATCAAGGCGTTCTACATGCGCCTCAATGATGACGGCAAAACCGTCGCCGCCGCTGACCTGCTTGTGCCCGGCGTGGGCGAGATCATAGGCGGCAGCCAGCGCGAGGAGAGGCTCGACGTGCTCATGCGGCGCATTGAGGAAATGCACATGGACGTTTCGCAATACGGCTGGTACCTCGACCTGCGCCGTTTCGGCGGCGTGAAGCACGCGGGCTTCGGCCTCGGCTTCGAGCGCATACTCATGTACGTCACCGGCATGGCGAACATCCGCGATGTGCTCCCCTTCCCGAGGACGACGGGCAGTATGGAGATGTAACAGCGGAATTCTACTAAAAATACAGGTGCGTTAACTCTAACGTTTTACTTGACTGTTTGCGCCACACTCCCCATCGAGTATAAATACATATTAAAACAGCCGCTTGCGCGGCTGTTTCAGCTTCCTCGCCGTCGATTTATTTATGCGTGCGGGAAGCGCACGCTGATGCGCGTTCCCTTGCCCGGCGCGCTTTTGAGCGAAAGAGTCGCGTGATGGAACTGTGCGGCGTGCTTGACGATGGACAGGCCCAGCCCCGTGCCGCCCGTCTCCTTGGAATGGCTCTTATCCACCCGGTAAAAACGTTCGAACACACGCGAATGATGCTCCTTGGGAATGCCGATGCCCGTATCGGAAACACTCAGCGAGACCCCTTCTTTCTCATTCTGGAGGATGACGTCCACTTTTCCTCCTGCAACGTTATACTTGATCGCATTCTCGATCAGGTTGTAGGCAATTTCATAGAGCAGGCGGCGCGCGCCCTGCACCTTCACATCCTCGCCGATGATGGTGATGCGCACATCGCGGCCCTCGGCCGCCTCGGCCAGGGACTGCGCGGCCTCGCGCGCAAGCGCCGCAAGGTCAACCTCCTCGACCGGAAGCTCCGCACCCTCGTCGAGCTGGGAAAGGCGTATGATGTCGTCGATGAGCGTGACGAGCCTGCCCGCCTCCTCGCGGATGCGCTTTGCAAAGCGGGACATATCCTCGCTTTTCACAAGCCCGTTCTCGATAAGCTCGGCGGAACCCATGATGGAGTGGAGCGGCGTTTTGAGCTCGTGGGAAACGTTTGCGGAAAATTCCCTGCGCCTTTGCTCCGCACTCGCTTTTTCCGACACGTCGAAGGCCAGTATGGCGATGCCGGCGATGCGCCCGTCCGAAAAGACCGGGCTCGCATTCACCTGATATTCGCCGTCCGCAAGCTCCATCGCCCTCTCGCCGTGCCGCCCGCGCCTCGCCTCGTCTATAAGTTCCTGCATGGCGAGGCTGCGCTCGAGCGCCAGCATATCCATACCCGTCACGCTCTCCTCGCCCGCGCCGAAAAGGCGCGCCGCGGCGGGGTTGATGCTGACGATAGCGTTTTCGCCGTTGAGGAGGATAAGCCCTTCCTTCATGCTGCCCGTGATCGCCGCGAACTCGTCCTGCTTCCAGCGCAGCTCGTTGAGCTGGCTCTTGATCTGCCGCCTTTGTCGCTCTATGCGCGTAAGCAAGGGCGATATCTCCTCATACGCGTCATTTTCAAGGGGATTTTCCAGATCAAGCGTGTTGAGCGGCTTGACGATGCGCTTTGAAAGCTGGCGCGCAAGCACCATGGAAAGCGCAAGCGCGATTGCCAGCACGATGATGAACGGGCGAAGCAGGCCCAGGAGAAGCGTCCATATCGTATATTGCATGGTAGCGGCGCGAATGACCGTGCCGTCGGGCAAAAGAAGCGCGCGGTATATCGTTTTTTCGGCAATGGTAGCGGACATGCGCTCGCCCTCGCCCACGCCGGTTTCAAACGCCTCCCTGATTTCCTCGCGCGTGGCGTGGTTTTCCATCTGGGAGGCATCCTTCTCGTTATCGTAGAGCACGGTGCCGTCCGCGGCAATCCACGTCAGGCGCACGCCGTTGGCGTCAAGCCCTTCAAAATACGCCGCGCCCTTCTCGGAAACGCCCTGCCCCGCAAGGGAGGCGAGCGATACGAGCTGCTCCCTCTGGCGCGATACGAAGTATTCATACATCACACCGAGTATGATGACAAGGCAAGCGAGGAGCACCGCCGAGGCGACGAGGAGTATGGAGCGGAATATCTTTTTCGTCAAGTATCCTTCGCCTCCATCCTGTACCCCACCCCGCGCACCGTTTCAATGAGCGCGCCCGCGTCCCCGAGCTTCTGGCGAAGGGTTCTGATGTGCACATCCACCGTGCGCGTTTCACCGCCGTATTCGATGCCCCACACGTCGCTGAGGAGTCTGTCCCGCGTGAACGCCATGCCCGGATGGGAGAGGAAGAGCCTGAGCATTTCAAATTCCTTGTAGGTGAGCTCCACGCGCACGCCCGCGACGTCCACATTGTGCCCGTCGAGATCCATTTCGATCGCGCCCATGCGAAGCGCGCGTTTGTCCGTCTTCGGCGAGGCACGGCGGAGCACCGCGCGCACGCGCGAGACCATCTCCATCATGCCGAAGGGTTTGACGAGATAGTCGTCCGCGCCAAGGTCGAGGCTTGCGACCTTGTCATATTCTGCGCCCTTGGCGGTCGCCATGACGACGGGGATTTCCCTCGTGGCGGCGCTTGCCTTGAGCTTTTTTAAAATGACGACGCCGTCCTCGCCGGGCAGCATCACGTCGAGCAGCACGAGCGAGGGGAGCCTGCTCTCCAGCGCAGAGAAGAAGGCGGCGCCGTCGGGAAAGCCCTCGGCCTCGAAACCGGTCGAGCGCAGCGTATAGACCTCCATTTCGCGGATGCTCGCATCGTCCTCCACGCAGTAAATCATAGCTCCGTTTCCCCCTTGTGAATGCCGGTGACGGAAAATTCCACCCATTCGGCGATGTTGACGGCATGGTCACCGATGCGCTCAAAGTACTTAGCGATCATCAGCAGGTCGAGCGCGTATTCCCCGTCCTCCGGGTTTGCCGCAATCGCGCTGATGAGCGAGTTTTTGACCTTGTCGAAGAGATCGTCCACCACGTCGTCATAATCGATGACCGCGTGCGCGCCCTCTATGTCGCGCTTGACGTAGGCGTCCACGCTTTCCGTCACCATTTTGATGGTGGCCTTGGCCATTTCGCCGATCTGCCCGAAGTCCCCCGACCTTCCGCCGATATAGCCGATGATCTCCGCGATATCCGCCGCCTGGTCGCCAATGCGCTCCATGTCCGTGATCATCTTGAGTGCGGCGGAAATCTGGCGAAGGTCGCGCGCCACGGGCTGCTGCTGGAGCAAAAGGCGCAGGCAGAGCGATTCAATCTCCCGCTCCTTGCGGTCGATCTCCATATCCAGCGGAATCACCCTGGCGGCAAGCGCCGTGTCGCACTGCATCAGCGCTTCCGAGGCGAGGGAGATCACCTCTTCGCACAATGCGCCCATGTAAATCAGCTCGTGGTTCAAGAGCGCAAGCTGTTCATCCAATCTGCTTCTCATTATCCGAACCTCCCCGTAATGTAATCCTCGGTCCGTTTGTCCTTAGGCTGCGCGAACAGCCGCTCCGTGTTGCCGTATTCGATGAGCTTGCCAAGAAGGAAGAAAGCCGTACCATCCGATATGCGCACCGCCTGTTGCATATTATGCGTGACGATGATGATAGTATATTGTTTTTTCAATTCAAGGGCAAGTTCCTCTATTTTCGAGGTGGAAATCGGGTCAAGCGCGCTCGTGGGCTCGTCCATGAGCAGCACCTGCGGCCCGACCGCAAGCGCGCGGGCGATGCAGAGCCTCTGCTGCTGCCCGCCCGAAAGGCCGAGGGCGGATTTTTTCAGCCTGTCCTTCACCTCGCCCCAGATGGCCGCGTCGCGCAAGGAGCGCTCCACGATATCATCGAGCTTCGCGCGGTTGCGCACACCGTGGGTGCGGGGGCCGTAGGCCACGTTGTCATAAACGCTCATGGGGAACGGGTTGGGCTTTTGGAACACCATGCCGATCTCCTTGCGAAGGCCCGTCACGTCGAGCCCGGGCGAGAAGATGTCCACGTCCCCGTAACGCACGCTGCCCGTCACGCGCACGCCCGGTATCAGGTCGTTCATGCGGTTGAGCGTTTTGATAAAGGTCGACTTTCCGCAGCCCGAAGGGCCGATGAGGGCGGTGATTTCCTTCTCGGGAATATCGATGTTCACATCCTGCAGCGCCTGTACGGTATCATACCACAGGCACAGGTCTTTTATAGAAAACACGTTCATTGTTCAATCCTCCGTCTGAGCCTTTTGCTCATGGATGTCGCCGCAAGGTTGATGACGAGGGTCAGCGCCATCAATATGGCCGCAATGGAGAAGGCCACGTCAAACTCACCCTGCTCCTTGGCGTAAACGTAAAGCGCGACGGTGAGCGTCGCCCCCGCGCTCGAAAGCCCCTTGAAAAAGCCGTTGAGCGTATGCGCAAAACCCGCGGTAAAGAGCAGCGCGGCCGACTCGCCCAGTATCCTTCCCGCGGAGAGTATGCAGCCCGTGATGATGCCATCCACCGAGCCCGGCAAAACGACGGTCCTTATCACGCGCCACTTGCCCGCCCCGAGGCCGAACGCCCCCTCGCGGTAGCTCTGCGGCACGGTTTTGAGGCTTTCCTGCGTGGTGCGAATGACCGTGGGCAGGTTCATGATGACGAGGGTAAGCGCGCCCGCGAGAAGCGAGGTCTGGAGTCCCAGCACTTGGCAAAACACCAGCATGCCCACAAGCCCGTAGATGATCGACGGGATGCCGGAAAGCGTCTCCGCCGCATATTCTATTACGGCGACGATACGCCTGTTTTTCGCGTACTCGGTGAGATAAATCGCGGCGCCCACGCCAAAGGGCAGCACGATGACCAGCGACGCGATCATGATATAGAGCGTGCTCATGATATCCGGCAGTATGCCGATCGTGCCGTTCAGATAGCTTGGGCTTGTGGAGAGCAGCTCCCATGTGATGCCGGGGACTCCGCGATAGAGGATATACCCCAGCAGCAGCACGAGCAGCGCAAACGTCACGAGCGTGAAAAATATCATGAGCGCGCGCATGAGTATGGCGTATGCTTTTCTTTTTCCGGAAACGGCTTTTTGCATCATGCTATCCCTCCTTTTTGTGCTTGAGAATGAGGTTCAAAACAGCGTTGATGAGCATGATGAACAGATACAGCACCAACGCGATGGAAAAGAGCGCCTGCCTCTGCAGCCCGGCCGAATAGGACATTTCGCTCGCCACCGCGGTCGTGAGGAAGCGCACGCTCTGAAAGAGCGAGGGCATGTTGGCGACGTTGCCCGCCACCATCATCACGGCCATCGCCTCGCCTATGGCGCGGCCCACGCCCAGCACCACCGCCGCCGCGATGCCGCTTTTGGCCGCCGGCACGGACACGCGGAAATACGTTTCCTCGGGCGTTGCGCCCAGGGCTAGGGATGCGTCCTCATATTCCTTGGGCACGGCCTCAAGCGCGGTTGCGGACACCTTGATGATCGAGGGCAATATCATGATGGCGAGCACGATGATGGCCGCAAGCAAGCTTGCCCCGTCCGGCACGCCGAATACTTTCCTTATCGCGGGAACGAGTATGAGCATGCCCGCAAGGCCGTACACCACGGAGGGGATGCCCGCGAGCATGCCCACGGCGGGCTCCATGACGGCGCGCACCGCCTTGGGCGCGACCTTCACGAGATAGACCGCCGTAAAGAAACCGATGGGCACGCCGAGCAAGATGGCGCCCGCCGTACCATAGATGGAGGTCAATATAAAGGGCAGTATGCCGAACGCGGGTTCCTTTGCCGTGGAAGCCCACTTTTGACCGAAGAGAAAATCGATGATGCCGATTTCGCGGATGGCCGGTATGCCCGCAATGACCAGATACGCCGTGATGAGCAGCACGCAGCCTACCGCCACGAGGCCGATGATGAGGAATACCGTGTGGACGAACGTTTCAACCGCCCTTTTCGGATTGCGTTGAATCAAGTTATTCCCTCCTTTTCATGCGCCAAATGCGGCGAAGCACCGCACATCGGGGCTTCGCCGCAAATCGCTTGTGATTCCTCAGTTGACGGGAACCGCGCCGGCTGCGGCCACGATCTCGTTCGCCTCGGCGGAGGTGATGAAGTCGAAGAACGCCTGCGCTACGGGGGAGAGCTCCTCACCCGTCTTCGTCACGACGACGAACGGACGCTGTATCTTATAGGTGCCGTCCTTCACGGTATCCTCGGTGGGGGTCACGCCTTCCACCACGAGGGCCTTCACGGACTCTTTCACGGAAGCGAGGGAGGCATAGCCAATCGCGCCGGGGTTCTGGGAAACGGTGGTGATGACGTCCCCCGTGGAGGTGAGCTCCTGCCTGTACACGCACTGTTCAGCCGTGCCGGTGATGGACTCGAACCCGTCGCGGGTGCCGCTGCCGGCTTCGCGGCCAATGACCACGATTTCAGCGTCGTTGCCGCCGACATCCTTCCAGTTGGTGATTTCGCCCGTGTAGATCTTGGCGATCTGCTCGATGGTCAGCTCGTTCACGGGGTTCTCGGGGCTGACGATGATCGCGATGCCGTCGAGGGCGACGATGGTCCCGGTCAGGGTTTCCTTCTCGGCGTCCTTGAGCGCGCGGCTGGAGAGCCCGATGTCACAGCGGCCTTCCGTCACGGCGGTGATGCCGGCGCCGGAGCCCGTGGGATTGTAGGTGAAGCTTACGCCGGAGTTCGCATTCATGAACGCTTCGCCGAGGGCGCCGATCACCTTTTCCATGGAGGTGGAGCCGTCGGTCGATACGGTGCCGGAAAGCTGGGCCTCAGTCGGCTCGGGAGAAGGGGTCACCGCGGCGGTGGTGGCCGGAGCGTTCGTGGGCGCCGTGGTGGGCTGCTGCTCGGTCTCCTGCTTGCATCCGGCAAACACCGTGACGGCGAGCAACGCTATGAGCATTACGGAAATCAGTTTCTTCATCTTCATTCTTCCTTTCACTGTTATCATTTACATTCTTCATGTTAAATATCAGCGGTTAAGTTCAAAAGAGATATCATGTTAAATCTATGTAAAGCGACTCACTATATAGAAACGCAACGGCAGCTTCATATTAAAAGCGCGCCGTTGTGGTGAAACAGATATATCAATTGTATTTATATTGCGGCAAATCAAACGTTGTGTTTTTCCATGCGATACAGCTTTTGCGCGTCCGCCTCCTTCACGCCGTTTTTATAGGCATAGCCCATTTTTTGGTAAAATCCGCAGCCGCTGACGGACGCGGGGATTTCCACGCGGCGCGCGCGCAGGAAGTATTCGTCCGCCTCAAGCGCGCGCATGATTCCCCTGCCCACGCCCTTCCCGTGCCATTCCGGCAGAACGAAAAACGTTAAGATAATGCTCTCCGCCTCGCTTCCCCAGAAGGGCGCGACGGAACCCGTGCCGACGATGTTTCCATCCTCAAGCGCCACGTACATGTGCGCGCCGGAGGCGATGGCCCGTATTTTCTGCGCGTCATAGCCCAGGGCGAGTTGCTCCATCTCCTCGAGGGGATAATCCCTCGTGTTGATTTCGAGAAGGTTCCTTCGCACAAGAAGCGCAACTTCCCCCGCGTCTGTGTCGACGAAGCGCCTGATCACCATGCCGCCCTCCAAACATACATATTATGATAGTTACACGGATTATATCACGGCGCAATTTCATGCGAAAGCCCGGCCGCAAATGGCCGGGCTTTCCCTATAATGATAAGTCAAAACGCGCGCTTCCCCCTTGAGGCGCGCGCTTTATAAAATCACTCCGTCGGCGGGGTGATCGACAGGCTCAGCGCGCCGTCCGAATACATAATCGAAACAATCCAGCCTTCCGCATCCGCGCCCGCGTAGGAAAAACCGCCCTCATACGTCATGTCGTACGCGTCCACGGTGTAATCCTTTTTGACTTCCTCCTTGAGCGCGCTCATGTCGTCCTCGTCGATTCCCTCCATGCTGATATAGAGCCCGCTGTCGCTCTCCAATACATAGGTGACTTTTCCGGATTTCGGCTTGGGCAGCCTTTTTGCCATGTCGGAGGTTGGCCATTCCGTGCCGCCGATGGTCATCTGCTCCCCGTTCTCACCCTCGATGGTGAGCGTGTCGCCATCGATATCCACATCGGCGCCGCTTCCGTTCCCCAGCATGCCCTCCATGATGCCCTCGCCTATCTTTTCGCCGATCTTCTTCCTGATGTTGCAGCCGGCAAGGGAGGCGAGCATAAGCATAACGATTAGGATTGCTACGATCTTTTTCATGTGATACTCCTTTTTGATTGTAGTTTACTATTTATCATCAACGGCGTTTCCGTTGGATTGCGCGTTCACAAGATAGCGGTAGTTGATGATAAGCTCCGCCCGCGTATTGATGCCGAGCTTCCTGTACACCGCATTCATGTGGGTGTTGACCGTGGAATATTTGACGCCGAGCTTCTGCGCGGATTCCTTGAGCGTGTAGCCCTCCACCAGCAGCAGGCAGAGCTCCTTCTCGCGCGCGGTCAGCTTATCCGTGCGCGCCTGCTTTTCCTCCTGCGCGATGCCGGGTTTCCCTCCGATGGGGGAAACGGATGCATCATCGCTGTGCGCCGTTGCTTCGGGCATGCCGGAGGCCCCACGCGCCCGCCGTCCCAAAAAAGCCAGCAGGTGCCGCTTCCAGTTCGATTGCGCCATAATACTCCTTTCCCGGGATCGACAATCCGGCGCATGCGCGCCCTGCGGCCTAAAGCTTCGTGCCGCAGCCGCCGCAGAAGCGCACGTTGGGCGCGAGCCGCGCGCCTCACTTGGGGCATTTAGTGTTGAAGCCCAGCTTGCCCTCAAGCTCCGGGAATTGGCCGGGATATATCCTGAGCGCGTTTCTGCCGACCTGCGCGTATATTTCGGTCTCCTCAGCCTTGAGCTCGCTCAGTTCGCTCTGCGCGTTCATGAGCTTCACGTTGGGATCGTCCTGCGGCATAAAGCCGGAAAGGCCCTTCATCAATCCGCCGAACCCGCCGAAAAGGTCGTTTGTCATGCTGCCGCCTCCCTTGCGTCACAATCTGCCTCTATGACCTCATTTTGCATAAAATGCCCTTATATACAAGTCATTAATACAAATGAAGCACATGATCTGCGCCTCATTAGTTCTAATGAGTATTGTCTTTTTTTGTTTGAAAGGAATGACTATTTCGCGACGTAATCCTTAAAGACCTGCATGAGTTCGGCGCGGCTGTTGATGCCGGCCTTGCGATAGATGCTCGTGCAGTATGTGTTGACGGTCGGGTAGGCAAGCGAGAGGATGCCGGATATCTGGCGCATCGTATAGCCCTGGAGCAGCAGCCTGCATACCTCGATCTCGCGCTTGCTCAGATGATGCCGCCTGAAGAGATGGAGCTGCTCGTTATCCACCTCCGGATGCTGGGAGTCCTTGGCCCAGTCGTTTTCAAAATGGCCTTGGGCGATGAAGGGTGAGGCAATCAAAAGGGATATCATCACCGCGGCGGAAACGACGCTGGCGGCGAGGGAAACCCCGAAGGTGCCCACATCGCTGATAAGCCCGCCCAGCAGCACGCCGGAGACGCCGCCGCATATGCCCACGAGCAGTATGGAGAGGCGGATGTACTTCATGCTTTCATATTTTTTGCCCACGACGCCGATGATGTAATACATATTGATCATGCCGACGGTATTGCCTATGCCAAGGAGTATGGCAAATGCAATGCCGAAACCCTGCGCATATTCCATAAAGGCATTGCAGAAAAGCCCCATCGCGACGGAGGCAAAGGTGATGTTCCCAAGCCACAGATACGCTTTCCTCGATATGAAATAGAAAAAGAAGAATACGGCGCAGCCCGCGAGGCCACCCACGTGATACCACGTCATCAGCGGGACGCCCGCACTTATTTCGGCCACGTTGAGTATGCCCTTGCCCGCCCCCTTGCAGAGCACGGCGAAGGCGCAGTTGAAAAAGATGGTGAGATAAATGCGCCGGCTCATCACGGGCGGCGCGGATTTTATGTCGCCGTCCTCATCCGCGACGTCCTTTTTCTTAAAAAACCATGTCGCGCTCGCGGATGTCGCCAGCATAACGAGGGAAAGGAAGAGTTCAAGCGTTTTGTCGGCATTGCGCTCAAGCAGGAGCGAAATGAACGCGATGAGCGCGTTGCTGCCCACCACGGCGTAGAGCTTTTCCGTATTGTTGAGGGAAAAGACAAAGGGCATCAGGATGCCGATGTTGACGCCGCCTATGGCGACGGAGGTGAGGATTGCGAGCACGAGCCTGAGCCTGTCGTCCCGCGCGAGGAAGAACGCGAGGAAGCCCCCGACCACGAGCACCGCGCATGCGCGCGAAACGCGCACGAACCATTCTTTTTTTATGATGAACACGAGGATTGCGGAGGAGATCAGGTTGACCGCGTGCATGAGGGAGCGGAAGGTTTCCGTAAGCACGGCGCCGTTTTGCGGCGAAGCCGTCCACCACGTCGCAAAGGCGATAACCCACGCGTAGTAGACGACCCATATAACGACATAAGGCAGATTCCGTTTCCTGAGGAAATGATAATCCACCACGCTGTCGTATCTGTCCGCTCCGGCAGGCAGCGCCTCCGGCTTTTCACGGACCATCCCATACCCCCTGCAATTGAAACAACGCTCATTCATGCGGCAAACGCATAGGGAATCCCGCAGATGATCGTATATTATATCATATCGTCATTCTCCTGCATAGAAGCCGCGCGGCTTGAAGAAAACCGCATCCAATGACGACTGTTATCCGTTATGCGCGTATGCGCGGCCTAAAGCGTGACGACGGTTCCTTTGCGGCGCGATTCTTCCGCCGCGAAGCAGATAAGGTGGCTCTCCACGGATTCGCCTATGGAGCTTTTTACCGCGCCCTCTTCGCCCATTTCCATGCACACGAACGCGTCGATAAGCGCGAGGTCGCCGCCCGCGTGCGCGTCCGCCATGCCGCCGGGCGGCGGGTTTTCCGTGCTGCGCACCGCGCCCGTGCGGAAATTCGTGACCTCTATGGTCTCATCGGACATTTTGGCGCGGATTTCGCCGTGCGAGCCCATGATGTGTATGGTGCGCCCATGGCGGTAATCCGTAAACGCGGAAACGGTGAGCGTCGCGGTGATGCCGCCGTCAAATTCCAAAATGGTGGACTGGTGGTCGACCACGTCGTTGTCGCAATGATACACGCAGCGGCCGTAAGGCCCCTCGCGCAGGGCCCTGAGCCTGCCCTCGCGGCTGAAGTCAGAGGTGATGACGGAGACGGGCCAGCCCGTATACCCCGGAATCATATAAATGCGAAGTGCGTTGTACGGGCAGTCCGGCACGGCGCAGTCGAGGCAGCGTTCGGCGCTGCCCGCGGGCGCGTTTTCCTTGCGGAAATGCTTGAGGCTGCCAAATGACGCCACGCGGCGGCAGTCCTTGCCGGTGAGGTAGAGGAGAATGTCCGCGTCGTGGCAGGATTTAGCCAGCAGCATGGGGCTCGTTTCATCCTCGCGCCGCCAGGAACCGCGCACATAGCTGTGCGCCGCGTGCCAGTACCCGATGTTCTCCGTATGCGTGATGTTGACGACCTCGCCGATTTCCCCGCTCTCGATGATGGCTTTGAGCGTACTGAAAAAGCGCGTGTAGCGCAGCACATGGCATACGACCGCGCGTTTTCCCGTCCTTTTTGAGGTTTCGAGTATGCGCAGGCACTCGCCGGCGGTTTTGGCGACGGGCTTTTCCAGCAGCACATCCAAGCCCCGCTCCATCGCCGCGCACGCGGGCGCGACATGGGCGTTGTCCTGCGTGGCGACAAGCGCGGCGTCCGCCTCAATACCGGAGGCTAATGCCTCGCGCCAGTCGGCAAACACATATTTTTCCGGCACGCCGTAGCGCGCGGCGAAGGCGTTCCTTCTCGCTTCCACGGGATCCGCCGCGGCGACGAAGCGCAGTTTTTCAGGGCACATCAGCGCATAGGGCGCGTACGCGTCCATGCCGCGGTTGCCCGCCCCCAGGCATATCAGGCGCACCGGTGGGTTCATTGCTTGTTCCTCACATTGTTATAGAAGTTATGTTGATGTATTTAGTTTACCACGAAGGAGTGAAAAAACAAACCGTCACGGTAAAATAAAAGCCGGAGAAGGCTGCCCGGCCCCCTCCGGCATGTAGAATGTCCGTTTCGCTCAGATGAACAGGTTGACGTCGGCCTCCTCCGCGTCCCCGAGGTATGCGCCCACGCCGCCGAGCTCCACGCCCTCGATGAGCTCCTCCTCTTTGATACCCATGACGTCCATGCTCATCGTGCAGGCGACGATTTTCACGCCCGCTTGCATGGCCTTGCGGATAAGCTCCTCGAGCGAATCCACGCGCTTGTCGTTCATGATCTTCTTCATCATGGCGGTGCCCATGCCGCCCATGTTCATGCGGGAGAGCTTGAGTTTTCCGCTGCCGCGCGGGAGCATTGCGCCGAACATCTTTTCAATCACGTTCTTCTTCACGCGCTGCTTTTGGGAGCGTCTGAGCACCGTGAGACCCCAGAAGGTGAAGAACATTGTGACCTTCCTCCCCATCGCCGCCGCGCCGTTTGCGATGATGAAGCTTGCAAGCACCCGGTCGAGATCGCCTGAGAATACGATGATGGTCTTGCCGTTTGCCTCGCTGCGGGAAACCGCTGCGGATGCGGCCGCGCCGCCCTTTTTGACGAGCGCGACGTAATCCCCGCCCCTGCGCTCGCTTGAAACAAGCGTATTGCCCGTGCGGGCGCACCACGCGCCGATATCGCGCGCAAAGCCGGGGTCGGAGGCCGTAACCTCCATCACGTCCCCATCCTTCATCTCCCGCATGGTCTCAAACACCTTCATGATGGGGCCGGGGCATTGCATGCCGCTGCAGTCTATGCGCATGCTGGCCTTGGGGATTTCCCCCACATCGACATGGCCGCTGTCCGATACGGGGGCGGCGCCGGAAACATCCATATTCTCCTCCCGATAATGCGTGGATTGGTAGAAGCGCGTGCCGCCGGGATAGAGCAGCACCTTTTCAAAGCCGTTGTTCATGAGGATGCGCGCCGCGTTGTAGCTGCGCACGCCGATCGCGCAAAACGCAATAATCTCGCGGTCTTTGGGAAGCTCACCGAGCCTGTCCCGCAGCTGCCCGAGCGGGATATGCACGGCGTTTGGCAGCGAGTAGGCCGCAAGCTCCGCCCCCTCGCGCACGTCGAGAAGCAAAGCGTCCGGCTTTTTCTCCACCGCGTCCCAATCGCAGAATTTCACGAGGCCGGAAAGGACGTTCATGGCGACGAAGCCCGCCATGTTGACGGGGTCCTTCGCGGAGGAGAAGGGAGGCGCGTACGCAAGCTCGAGCGAGGCGAGTTCGCGCACGCCCCCGCCAAGCCGCATGGTCGCGGCGATGGTGTCGATGCGCTTGTCCGAACCATCGCGGCCGACGATCTGCGCGCCGTATATCTTCTTCCCGTCCATATTAAAGAGCAGCTTGAGGGTGAGCGGCGCCGCGCCCGGATAATAGCCCGCGTGCGAGTTCTGCGTGATGAGGACGCTCTCGTAATCCTTCCCCTTGACAAGACCGCGCTTGATGAGCGTCTTTTCGTTTGCGCCCGTGCTTGCGGCCGTGAGGTCGAACACCTTGGCGGCCGAGGTGCCCTGCGTGCCCTCGTATTTCACCTGCGCGCCCGCGATGTTGTCCGCGGCGATGCGCCCCTGCTTGTTGGCGGGACCCGCGAGGGGAACCATCGTACGCTCCTTGGAGACGAAGTCTTCCACCTCAATGACGTCCCCCACGGCATAGATGTTCGGGTCGGAGGTGCGAAGATATTCGTCCACCACCACGCCGCCGCGCGCGTTGACGGCAAGCCCCGCCTCCCTGGCAAGTTCCCCGTTGGGCTTCACGCCGATGGCGAGCAGCACGAGCCCGGCGCTTATCTTTTTGCCGGATTTCAAGGTGACCTCCACCGCGCCGTCCTTATCGGCAAAGGAGGAAACGCCGTCCGAAAGATGCAGTTTGACGCCGTTTTGCAAAATATGTTCATGCAAAAGCTGCGCCATCTCGTAATCGAGCGGCGCCATCACCTGATCGAGCATTTCGATGACGGTGACTTCAAGCCCTGCCTGACGCAGGTTTTCCGCCATCTCAAGGCCGATGAAGCCGCCGCCGACAACCGCCGCGGACTTCACCTCGCCCCCGCGCACAAGCTTTCGTATTTCATCCGTGTCGGGCACGCTCCAAAGCGTGCGTATGCGCGGCGAGTCGAT
>JAEWMV010000024.1 GCA_023393045.1 Bacillota bacterium
TCAGGGCGATGGCCGAAGCGATGCGCTGCCTGCAATGCGACAGGAGGTGAAGAGCATGAAGAATATTACGATCAACGGTCAACGGTGCTCCGTGGAGGATCATCTCACCATCATCGAAGCGGCCAGGCAAAACGGCATCTCCATCCCCAGCCTCTGCTATCTCGAGGGCGTGCACCGTTTCGGCTCCTGCAGGATCTGCGTCGTGGAGGTCGAGGGGGCGAAAACGCTGGTGCCCTCCTGCATGACGAAAGTCGCGGAGGGAATGGTCATCCACACCAACTCCGCAAGGGTGCGCAAAGCGCGCAAGGTGCTCTACGAGCTGCTCCTCTCCGACCATTCCAAGGACTGCCTGAGCTGCAAGCGCAATCAGAGCTGCGAGCTGCAGCAGCTGGGCAAGACCCTCGGCGTGGAGGCGACCCGCTTCGAGGGCAAACGCTCCGAATGCGTGATCGACACATCCGTCTCCATTACGCGGGATATGTCAAAATGCATCCTGTGCAGAAGGTGCGTCACCGCATGCAATGAGATACAGGGCGTCGGCGTCATCAACGCGCAAAACAGAGGTTTTGAAACCGTCATCAGCCCGGCGATGGAGCTTCCAATCGGCACAGTCAACTGCGCCTTCTGCGGGCAGTGCACCGTGGTGTGCCCGGTCGGCGCACTCAAGGAAACGGACTCCATCCAAAAGGTGTGGGACGCTCTCAACGACAAGAGGAAGCGCGTCGTCGCTCAGACCGCCCCGGCGGTGCGCGTCGCCATCGGCGAGGAATTCGGTTACGAGCCGGGCGAAAGCTGCACGGGCAAACTTGCCGCGTCGCTTCGGGCGCTGGGTTTCGACGACGTCTTCGACACGAACTTCACAGCCGACCTTACGATTCTGGAAGAAGGAACGGAACTGCTCCACCGCGTGAAAAATCTGTTTTCCGGCGAGGAAGCGGTGCTCCCGATGATTACGAGCTGCAGTCCGGGTTGGATCAAGTTTGTGGAGCACACCTATCCGGATTGCCTCACGCACCTTTCCTCATGTAAGTCCCCCCATACCATGATGGGCGCGCTCGTAAAATCGTTCTACGCAGAAAAGATCAAGTGCGACCCGAAGGATATCTACATGGTTTCCATCATGCCGTGCACGGCCAAAAAGTGCGAGATCGAGCGGCCTGAAATGAGCAACGACGGCATGCAAAACGTCGATGCCGTTTTAACAACGAGGGAGCTCGCCGACATGATCAGGCAGATGGGCATCGACTTCAAATCCCTGCCGGATGAGGAATATGACAACCCGCTGGGCATGTCCACCGGCGCGGCGGATATTTTCGGCCTCACGGGCGGCGTGATGGAGGCGGCGCTTCGTACCGTGTATGAACTCGTTACCGGACGGGAACTGCCCTTTGACGGGCTGCATGTAACGCCCATCGTCGGCCTCGACCGGGTGAAGGAGGCGAGCGTTACCATCACGGAGCCGCTGGAAGCATATCGCTTCCTCGATGGCGTAACGCTGCGTTTGGCGGTTACGAGCGGCCTTAAGGGCGCGGAAAAGCTGATGGAGCAGGTTGCGGACGGAACTTCACCGTATCACTTCATCGAGGTCATGGGCTGCCCGGGCGGATGCATCATGGGCGGCGGCCAGCCCCGTTCCGCCGACCCGAACGTGCGCGAAAAGCGGCTGAGCGGCCTGTATACCGAGGACGAATCCAAAACGCTGCGCAAATCCCACGAGAACCCGTTCATCGCAGCGCTGTATAAGGAATACCTGGAGTATCCGAACAGCCACAAGTCGCACGAGCTGCTTCATACCCACTATGTCCGCCGCGGAAAATTCAACGAATATACGAAGGAGCGCTTCGATCTGGGCGCGCGCCCGGCGGAGAAAAAGCGGGACATCTCAGCGGCCCGCAAGATCGGCGAGGCCGATTCGAGCGCGCAGGAAAGCAGACAGCGCGAGGAGCTCGAGTCGGTCCGCGTGCTGGTGCTGGAGGCGGAAAACACCAAGCTCAAGGGTGAACTGGCGGATTATGCCGAAACCGTCACCATCCTCAAAAACGTAATTCAGGACTATACCGCACTTAGAAAACGGTAACCCCCGCGTCATTCTCCGCAACAGAAGCCCGCTTATACGCGGCTCCAGCCCATCGGCAAACCTGCCGCTGGGCTGGAATTTATTCGGGAAGTCCGGCTATCTTTCCCTTCTATTCCTGCCCGCCCTTGCTTCCCAAAATAATGGGCTTTGCCGATGAACTGGGATTGTCGATTATGCGCAGCCCGCTTTAGAATTACCTATTTGAATTCTTTGCCGTTTCATTATAAAATATATAAATATAAACCTTTCTTCTTTCATCTCAGCGCAAACGCTTTGGAGGAAATCGCATGGATGATATTCGCTTACTCATCGTGGACAGAGACGAGGCTGTTCGTAGCACCATTAAGCAAATGGCCGTTTCACACGAATATTCATTCGACGAGGCTGCCGACGGTATCGCGGCCCTTAAGCTGTTCTTCCGCCATGATTATGACATCGTCGTCATAGACCCGGACCTGCCGGAGCTGGACGGCAGGAACGTATGCCGTCAGATCAGGAAGGTATCGGATGTTCCCATCCTCATCACATGCGTCCGATGCAACGTAGAGGATAGGCTGAGCGCATTTGAGCTCGGAGCGGATGATTACATCACCAAGCCTTTTTTCCCGCAGGAACTTTTCCTGCGCATCAAGGTGTTTTTACACCGCACAGGGAATTTAGCCAGAAGCGTGCCGGCAAAGATTACCTTCGGCGGCCTGTTCATCGATACGCTTTCGCGCACGGTCTACGTCGACGACAGCGTTGTTCAGCTTACCCCCAAGGAATACAACCTTCTGTTTTTCCTTTCACATAATCCAAACAAAGCCTTTTCGCGGGAAACTCTGCTCAATGAGGTATGGGGATACGATTTCACCGGTTCGGACAGAACGGTGGACACGCACATAAAAACCCTGCGCGAAAACATCAAGCCCTATGATTCTTCCATCGTGACCGTTTGGGGATTCGGCTATAAATTCATCGTATGAATGCGCGTGCATCAGCGAGGAGATAAAAGACCCCGGGCGAGTGAAAGCAAGAGCTTCTAAAGAAGCTCTTTTGTGATATAATCAGGAAAAACGAAATAAGGCGGCCATATGAAATCCGGAAAAATTCTGCTTCTCTGCGTCCTGCTCGTTATGCTGCTGCTGGTTTTATGTGGCTGCGTGCCGGGCGATGGAAAGAATTCAACAGCCAATCCGGCGGGCTTCTTTACGGGCATTTGGCATGGGTGGATTGCACCGATCTCCCTTATCGTCTCCATTTTCAATAAGGACATCGGCATCTATGAAACGTACAATACCGGATTTTGGTACGACCTCGGCTTTTATATGGCGATTATAAGCGGCTTCGGCGGGCTTGCGTTGTCACGACGAAGGAAATCCTGCGCAGACCATAGGGACGACAACTAACGCGCAGAGCACGGCCTTTCCGCCCTGCCTGGCTATTTTATGCTCTCTGCAAAAATGCGCACCCAGACGTCAAAGGGAACCTCATAGTCGCCGGAGGTCTGATAAAAGGTCACGCGCATGGCCCTGCCGCCCTCCTGCACGATCAGCGTGGGGAGAATTGCGTCATAGGCCACGGCGTAGTCAACATCCAACTCGGGCAATTGGAGCTCCCGATAGTGCGAGGATTTCTTATTGGCCGATAAATACTCCCGCGCAATCTCCCGGGCAAGCCAGGGCGCGGCCGTTTCATAGTAATCCACATACAGGCCGCCCGACAACGAGCGTCCGTCCGGCAGCTTTACGGTGGCGTTTTGGCGCAGCGCGATGATCGTTGGCGCCAACCAGTCCGAATCAAGCTCAACGGTGTTGCCATACCCGGTATTATCCAGGCTCAGCTGCCCGCCGGGCATGAGATCGGCGATTGTGGCAAAGGGCAGGGGGGCGGTATAGCCGGCAAGCGGACGCTCGTTCACCCTCATGGTATCTTCGCTCCAGTTATGC
>JAEWMV010000031.1 GCA_023393045.1 Bacillota bacterium
GTCCCCGAACGCGCCCACTCCGGGCAGCACGATGCGCTCCGCGCCCCGAATCACGGACGCTTCCCCTGTCACAACACTTTCGGCCCCTATCGCGTTGAAGGAACGCGCGAGGGAAAACAGGTTCCCCACGCCGTAATCGACGATGGCAATCATTCAAAGCACTCCTTTTGTAGAAGGAATCTCGCCGCTTCCATCCAGCGCCGCGGCGGCCCTCAGCGCGCGGGCGAGCGCCTTGAACGCGCCTTCTATGATATGATGGGAATTCGCGCCGGAAAGCTGCCGTATATGCAAGGTGATATTGGCCTTGCGTGCGAAGGACAGGAAGAATTCCTCCGTGAGCTGCGTGTCGAATTCGCCCACCTTTTCCGTGGGAATATTGAGGTCGCACACGAGCAGCCCGCGTCCGGAAATATCCACGGCGGCGAGGATGAGCGCCTCGTCCATAGGGAGGGTGACGCTGCCGTAGCGGGCGATGCCGCGCATCTCCCCCAAGGCCTGCGCAAACGCCATGCCAAGACAGATGCCGATATCCTCCACGCTGTGATGATAATCCACCCGCGTGTCGCCCGCGCACTTTACGCTCAGGTCAAAGCTGCCGTGTCTGGCAAAGAGCGTCAGCATGTGGTCAAAAAAGCCGCAGCCCGTATCGATTTCCGCTTTGCCGATACCTTCCAGGCACAGGCCGAGCTGAATATCCGTTTCGTTCGTTTTGCGCTTGATTTCGCTCTTTCTCATGGTATCCTCCTTATGTGTTTATCTTCCCTGTGCGATTTGCGCGATGTTTTTAAGTAAAGTGTCCATATCCTCCGGCGTGCCCACCGTAATCCTCACAAAGTCGCGGATGCGCTCCATCCTAAAATGGCGCACCAGTATCCCGCGATCCTTGAGCGATTTGTACAGCCGCTCCCCAGAAAGCCCATCTTTCCTGACAAACAGGAAATTTGCCTTTGAGGGCAGAACATAAAAGCCCATCTCTTGAAGCTCTTTGGCAGCAGCATTCCTTGTTTGCGCGACCAAAGCACATTTTTCTCTGTAATATCCCTCCGAATCCAGCGCCGCTTCCCCGCAAAGGAGCGTCATGCGGTTCACGTTATAGGGATTGGTGGAATACTTCAAAAGATCGATGTCCGCAATCAGCGACGCATTGGCGATGGCAAAGCCCAGGCGCGCCCCCGCCATGGCGCGTGATTTGGAATAGGTCATGCACACGATGAGATTATCGTACCTACGCGTAAGCTTCACACAGGATTGTGCGCCGAAATCCACATACGCTTCGTCCACCAGCACTACGCCGTCCGGGTTTTGCCGCGCCACGCGCTCAATCTCCTCAACCGGGAGCGCAACGCCCGTGGGCGCGTTGGGGTTGGCGATGAGGATGAGGCGGTCAAGCCCGTAATAGTCGCGCGATTCGATGGTGAAGTCCGCTTTAAGGGGAATGATTTTCGCGGAGACGCCGTTTAACTCTGCAAACACGGGATAAAAGCCATAGGTGATATCCGAGAAGGCCGCGCCCTTCTCCCCGAAAGCCATGAAGGCAAAATTCAGAATATCATCCGAACCGTTGGAGACGAATATGTTTTCCTTTTTGCAGCCATAAAAGGCGGCGAGCTTTTCTCTGAGCCTACCGCAGGTAGGGTCGGAATAGAGCCGCAATTCCTCCAGCGCGCTTTTGCCAAGCGCCGCGAGCACCTCAGGCGAGGGCGGGTAAGGCAGTTCGTTGGTGTTGAGCTTGATATAGGCCTTGTCCTGCGGCTGTTCGCCGGGCACATAAGCCTCAAGCGCCGAATAGCGGCTGTTTAAAAACCTGCTCATAACACGCCCCCTTCCTTTGCGGAATCGGCCTTTGTGAAACGCGCGGTCACGGAGCGCGCGTGCGCCGCAAGTCCCTCCTTCATGGCGAAATACGCGATGTCCGCCGCGTCTTCCTCCAGCGCTTCGGCCGAGTAAGAGATATACTGGGTCTTTTTGATGAAGTCGTCCACGGAAAGCGGGCTTGAAAAGCGCGCCGCGCCCGAGGTGGGCAGCGTGTGGTTCGCTCCCGCCATATAGTCGCCGAGGGCTTCCGGGCAGCTGCGCCCGAGGAACACGGAACCCGCGTGTCTGACCGAATCGAGCAGAGTGAACGGGTCCTCGACGCAAAGCTCCAGATGCTCCGGGGCCAGTATATTTGAAGCATCCATTGCATCCGCCAAGCTCCCTGCAAGGAAGATCGCGCCGTTTTCCTCGATGGAGGCGCGGGCGATATCCGCGCGCGGCAGAAGAGGAATCTGTCGCTCCAGCTCGAGCGCAACCTCGTGCGCAAGCATTTTGCTCGCCGTTATCAGCCATGCGGAGGCGTTTGTGTCGTGCTCGGCCTGGCTGAGCATGTCGGCAGCTACGATGCCGGGATCGCATGCTTCGTCCGCGATGATGAGGATTTCGCTGGGCCCTGCGATCATGTCAATGGCTACCGTACCAAAAACCTGGCGCTTGGCCTCGCTCACATAGGCGTTGCCGGGGCCGACGATCTTGTCCACGCGCGCAACCGTCCGCGTGCCGTAGGCTAGGGCGGCGATAGCCTGCGCGCCGCCGATGGCATACACATCGTCAACCCCCGCTATCTTCGCTGCCGCGAGAATAGCGGGACTGACGCGACCGCCCGTGGGCGGTGTGACCATCACAAGCTTCCCCACGCCCGCGAGCTTCGCCGGGATGGCGTTCATCAGCACACTCGAGGGATAAGCCGCGGTGCCTCCGGGGATGTAGAGGCCGACCCTTTCGATGGGGATGATTTTCTGCCCCAGCACTACGCCGGGCCGCGCGTCGAAGCGAAAGCCCTTTCGTATCTGCTTTTCATGAAACGCGCGGATGTTGGCGGCCGCCTTTTCAAGCACGCGGATGAATTCGGACGCAACGGAAGCATAAGCTTCCTCAATTTCGCCGCGGCTTACCTCTATGCTATCAAGCGACGCGCCGTCAAATTCCTTTGTATAGCGTAAAAGCGCCGCGTCGCCCTCCTGCCGCACCTTGGCGATAATGGCGGAAACGACACCTTCAACCATCCGCACCGGGCTTTTGCGGTTACCCGCGTAGGCGCGGACGTTTTCCGCATCCAAGATCTTTATCATGGCCTCGCTCCTTTTTGCCGTGCGCCGGACATATCCGGACTTGCCGCGACGACCTTGCGGATTCGCGCGCAAAGCGCCTCCGTCTTCGCGTTTTTGAACTTGAAGCCCACCTTGTTCGCAATCAGCCGCGCGCTGACGGGCAGTATCGTTTCAAGCACGACAAGGTTATTTTCCCGCAACGTGCCGCCGGTTTCCACAATGTCCACGATAACGTCCGAAAGTCCCAGTATGGGGGCGAGCTCGATGGAACCGTTGAGTCTGATGATATCGATATCCCTGCTTTGATTGGCGTAGTATTCTCCCGCTATCCTGGGAAATTTCGTGGCGACCCGCAGGGTTTTTCGCGTATCGTCCCGAAAATCGCGCTTACCCGCGACCGCGATGAAGCACCGGCCCACCTCGAGATCGATGAGCTCGTATACTTCCGGGGCTGTTTCAAGCAGGATATCCCTGCCCGCCACGCCGATGTCCGCCGCGCCGCGTTCTACATAAATGGGCACGTCCGAAGGCTTCACCCAGAAATAGCGTACGGCGGCTTGCGGATCCTCAAACACCAGCCTGCGGCTGTTCCCGAGCATGCCCGCGCAGGGAAAGCCCGCTTTTTCAAACATGCCGTACACCGTTTCCCCGAGCCGACCCTTGGGAAGGGCAATGTTCAGATAGTCCGCCATGCTCAGCCCACCCACTCGTCGATGCGGACAAGCCTGCGGTAGCGCAGCTTGTCCGGCACCGCGCTGCGCGGAAGCACCCGCAGACCCTTTGCGGTCAGCGTCTCGACCGCAAGGAGAAGCCTGCTCACGTCGGAGGTCTTGTCATAGAGCAGGAGGACGTCCACATCGTACGCTTCGTCGCCGCAATCGAGCGCTTCCAACTCATTGAGATAGACCGCAAAGCCTATGGCGCCCGAATCCCGGCCCATTTTGCGCATGAGCCTGTCGTACTGGCCGCCGGAAAGCACGCCGGAAGGAATGCCCTTGATAAAGCCCTGAAAAACGATGCCGTTATAGTAGCGCATGTCGTTGACCACCGAGAAGTCGATGTTCACATTCTTTTCAAGCCCGCACGCCTTGAGCGCGCCGTAAATGCCTTCGAGCTGTTCTATTGCCCGCGTCGCTTCCTCACCCAGGGGAAGCGCGCGAAGCTCATCCAAAACGCCGCCCATTCCCCCGTATGTGGCGGTCAGCACGCGGGAGAGCGCGACGGCCTGCCTGCCATATGGCGCGCAGAACGCTTCGAGCGCAGCCGGGTTTTTCTCCCGCACGCACTTGAGTGCGCCCGGAAAGGTATCTTGCGGAATTCCGGCCTGCCCCATGAGCGCGGATACGAAGCCCATGTGGGAAATGTCGAGCACATAGTCGCTCTTGATGAGCCTCAGGCTCTTTATCGCAAGCGCTATGACCTCCGCGATGTTATAGAGGTCGACCTCCCCGATGCATTCAAGCCCTGTCTGCGGTATTTCCTTAAAAGCGCCGCCCGGCGCGGCGCGGTATACGTTTTCGTTATAATAAAGCTTGCGTACCCCGCCCTCGCACAACTGCGCGTTTTTTATGACGGAAAGCGTCACGTCGGGCTTGAGCGCCATGAGCGCGCCGTCGGAATCGGTAAAGGTGATCATCCTGTCCGAAACGAGAAAGTCCTTGTTGCGCACATATAAATCGTATCGCTCAAACTTGCTTATGCGAAACCGCGCGTATCCGTATTTCTGATACAGGCTTCTGAAATCGTAAATCGCCCTTTCCTCGCTCAGCAGGCAGCCGTCTGTCATGTATCTTCCCTCTTAACTTATTTATTGCGTTATCATATTACCGCTTTATCATAATAAAGTCAAGATGACTTTCTAAAGCCTGACACAAATACCTGTCTCAGGTCCCATCAAGGCGATGTCGGCCTCGCCCGCAAGCAGCGCGGTCATGCTTTTGTCGCTGCCCCCGCCCGTGACGATTTCGACGTCGAGCCCCTCCTCCTCCATGTAGCCGTTGCTTATCGCGACGTAAAGCGGCGCATAGAATACGGAGCGGGTCACCTCGTTGAGATTCACTTTCCTCAGTTCCTTATCGCGCTCGCCGCAGGCGCTCAATAGGCACAGCGAGAGCGCCATCAAAGCGCACAAAAGGAAACATACAGCCTTTCTCATACTGATCCTCCTCGAAATAATAGGCTGTTCCATAACTATGCAATTTTCTTATATTTGGGAACAAAAAAACCGCCCCGCGGCGGCTTGCGCTCCGTTTTGCTCAGGCCTTGCCCTCGCTGCCCGCGCTCCTGTCATGCCTGACAAAAACCTGCCTTTTCGCATAATGCACAAGCGCGACGACGGCGAAGAGCGCGGCGGCGCAAAGCACGACGAATCCCGAGCGGCCCAGCCACGGCAGGAAAACGCGCGCGAGTATGAGCACCACGCCCACGTTGAAAAAGCCGGCGGCGAACTTGCCGAACCAATCCGCATAGACCACGATTTCCTTTTTATACAGGATGATGCCGCCGATGATCATGATGAGTTCCTTGGCGAGCACCACGAACATCAGCCACAGCGGAATCCAGTCCCGAAAATAAAAGCAGGCGAGCGCCGTGAGCACCATGAGCTTGTCCGCAAGCGGGTCGAGCACCTTGCCCACGTTCGTGATCCAGTTGTTGCGCCGCGCGAGATATCCGTCCAGAAGATCCGTGAGGAAGGCGGTCGTAAATACGGCGAGGCACGCAAGGTAATGCGCCTTGGCAAAAAGATAGGCGAACACGCCTACCATGAGCAGCCTCACCGATGAAAGTATGTTGGGAATATGACGCATTTCGCCCTCCGTAATTGGAACTTTGTTTATTATACCTTAAACGGGCCAATATCTCCAGCGCATTTTGTGACAAGTTGGCAAACTCGGCCGTTCCATCGATTGACAGCCGATGTGCTTGGATATAAAATAGAAAAGCCAGTTTATTCAACGGGCCGTTTATCGCTGCCCGCACAAAGGAGAACGATACGATGTTTCAAAAGAAAACGACCGCCCGCGCCCTTGCGCTCCTGCTTGTGATAGCCATGGCGCTGATTGCCTTTGCGGGCTGCAGCGTCACGAATCCCAACGCGACGGTGCTCACCGTAGGCGATATCAAAATCGGCATGTCGAAATATTACAGCCTGTTCAGTTCATATAAGCAGTTTTATAGCGCATACGGCATTTACGACGTTTCCACGTCCGAAAAGCTGCGCATCTTCCAGGACACCATTTTCGATATACTGGTCGAAAGCTATCTCCCCCTCCAT